>JAJFMA010000157.1 GCA_021772415.1 Chlamydiota bacterium | reverse complement strand
GATAAAATCCGCACTCCACTAGCGCAGGTTGGCCGTTGAGGTTGTACTCTCGGTGTCTTTCACCGCCACCGTAAATCAAGTTTTCTTGCTGTAGGCGTCCTCTCTCATCATAGGCCGCGTATTCATGAGTGTACAAGGTGTCGCCCGAGGCGGATATTCTAGAAACACCCGTACCATGCAGAGCATCGTAGCTATATTTAATGACAGAGTTGTCAGGAAGAACGATGCGTGTGACTCTGCCCTTTCGATCATAGGAGTAGTTAAGTGTGTATTTACTAGCCCCATTTTTAATCGTTTCCGAGACAACCTCATCAAAGACGTTATACTTGCGCAAAACACTTATTCCATGAAGGGAATGGGCAGACTTGATGTTGCCTCGCCGGTCATAGATAAAGGAATCGGAGACTTCGAGCTCCCTTTCATCATCTTGATGGCGGATTTTGTAAAGGCGACCCTCACGGTTGTACGTGTAAGTGACCGGAGACTTCATTCCCGGTGACAACTTTGAAGCCAGCTTTCCGGTCTCCCCATAGGTGTAGTACGTCACACGCTCTTGATCGGTTCCTGAAGCTTCGCGAAGCTGCTCAACTCGCCCCATCGGGCCTAGAACCCAACAGGTCTTTTGCACCTCAGTCCCTGCCGCGGAAACAACATGGTTTTCCTCAGACACCTTGTTTCCACATAGGTCGTAAACAATGGATTGCTGCGACAGTAACTGCCCATCTGGCCCGAGCTTCTTTAATGAGGTCACTCGTTGAAAGGCGTCGAAGAGAATTTCTGTGATCACTCCGGATGCATCGATGACAGTCTTTTTACATACTTGCTGAGACGCCCCATCGAGTACAGTCTCGTAAACAAAGCGCGTCTCATATCCCTCTGCATCCACAATCGAAATGGGTTCGCCTAGCTCATTGTACTCGTTTTTGACTTGGGTTACGTATGTGCCATTGATAAGTGCTAACTCTTCAATAAGTAGACCTCGAGGGTCGTAGACAAAGCGCGTCGCCCGCAAAGTCTGCCGATTATGATCCAGAATCTTTCGCTCGGTCACCTGGTTGCTTAGATCGTATTCCAAACATTCTGTGTAGTAGTCGTCTTTTCCCTTATCAAAGTAGATTTGCTTCTCTACGACTCTACCAAGAGAGTCGTAACTGTACTCTTCTGTCTTCGATGCCTTATCGTACTGCGTGCCTTCCGCCGGCCTCACAGTCTTTGCTAGGCGTCCCATCCCATCATACTCATATTTGGTCAGGGCCCCGTTTTCTTGAACACTCTTCAGGTGAAAGACACTGTACTTGCAAAACGTGTTGTCTACCCAGCTGCCTGAGCCACGTTTACCCATTACAGACTGCTCTTCGTTCACTTGCCTACCTAAGAAGTCATACTCGAACACAGAGATGATTTTATCCCGTGTCAAATGGCGATGGAGACTTCCTTCAGGATCGTACTTAAACAGCTCACAAGTGCCGTCCGGGTAATCAATGGAGATGGGATCCCCGCGGATGTTGTACCGCTTACGCAGCTGATAGCCGCGGGCATCCGTTGTGACGACAGGATGGCCAAACAAGTCGTTCTCGAACGTCTCCTGCGGCCTGGAGGTCAAACCCTGATCATCCACCATTGCTGGATGAACTATTCGCGCTACAAAACCACGTGCGTCATATTCGTAGTCGGTGCGACGCCCCAACCTGTCAGTGGAAGAAATAATGTTCCCCACTTTGTCGTAGGTGTTGACAAGTACGTGCTGAGTAGATCCGTAGGATTCACGGATCTCTACGATTTTATCTTGCTCGTTGTAGACAACATCTCTAGCGGTGTTTTTATGCGGCGTGCGCGTTCCAACACAGTTTCCACGACGATCGTATGTATACAGGATGTCTCGACCCTCAACATCGACTTCCTTGGTGGCATTGCCATGTGAATCATATTCCCAGCGTTTGCGGAATCGAAACTGATCGTTCGCATCATAGGTTTCCTCGGTAACGAGTTTGCCTTGTGCATTGAACGTGTTTACCACCCTTTTCACCTGAACGGGTTTAAATCTGTTCGCTTTATCTCCTACCTGCGTGATCATCTCCTGAGGAAGCCCCACCCCAGGAAGTTCGCCTTTGGGAACAATGGTTGTGATATACCTCTCAGTGAGCCCATATGTCGAATTTAGTTCCGTGTCGTGACCATCGTCTTCGACTGTTTCGATCAAGACGCCGTCGTCGTTGTAGCTGAAGAATGTACGTTTTTGAATACGCGCGAGTCGAGGTTTCTTGTTATTGATAACGAATTTCGTAGAGAGTTGGTTTGTACCTCGTCGATAGGTAAAAAGCGTTTCATTCCCCTTGCAATCTCCTACTTTCTTCAGGAGATTAAAACCGTCCTGGGAGTACTCCATGCGTTTGACGTGACAGTCGTCGTCCTCTCCAGCAATGACCCGTCCGTCTGGCTCCACAAGAAGGTAAGCGTCGCTCTTTCCCGTAAGGTTGCCATATAGCGACTCTTGAATGACGTTTCCACTGTCATCATAGTCGTAACAACGGCAGACCACGGTGTTGCCATCAGCATCCTCAATAGTGCTGGCACGAAGGCGCCCGTACCGTTCCGGCTCAGTCTCCCAAAACTTCCGATCTAAACGAAATCTTGCACCTGCACTATCGAAATGCTCAATAGCCTCGAGCTGCTCGTTTTCATTAAAGTGATAAACTGTTCGTTGCCCGCTCGCGTTAACAGCTTCTGTCGAGTCCTTGCTGTAGCAAAAACTCTTGATGACTTTTAGTTGATCTGCCTCTTCCAATGCCTCCTTCAAAGAGATCACACGCGATTCAGCATCGTATTCCATTTCGTAGATCTTGCCTGAAGTATGCTTCCTGGTTAACTCTCCTCTGTCGTTGTAGGTGTAACTACACGACGGTTGATGGGAGCTATCTACATATGTGATTAGCGAGCCCTCAACCCCATAGAGGATTTTTTGGCCGTCACTTGAAGATATACTGAGAAGATGATCTTGATAGCTCAGCGACACCCACGAAAGGACCTTACTTTCGGATGCGTTGCACATCTCTACACGTGCCAGATGCCCGACATCGTCATACTGGTACCGGATTCTGTTGCCGGAAGGGAGGACTTCTCGTGTTAAGTGAAAGTGCTCTGGGTGCTGCACCAGCGTTGCAAGATCATCGTTAAGCTGTTCTCCTAGATAGTCCAAAGGTATGTGATCGACCCTCTCAAAGTAGCTACGTGAACCATCGCCCCGCTTCAGTACGTAACATTGACTCTCGACGTTGTACTTTAGCAGGTTGTTTTGGACATTGGTTTGGCCGCTAATATTTCCTCGGGCCACGTTACAGAGGCATTTAGCGTCGCAAGCAGCCCGAACTCGCAACCCTTCGTCTTCCAAGCCCCGATCCTCCCAGCCACTGTAGGTCAAAATACTCCCGGATCTATCACCCACAAACGCATACGTGCACTGCTTGGGCGAATTTGAATCCTCAAATCGTCCTTCAGACACATCCTTGCCCACCGTTAACCAGCACTGGGGATATAATCTCCATCCCCCATGGCCTTTACCGGTGACATAGTTGCGGCTGCTGTAGTAGCGCTGCATCACCAGATCGTCAGGTCCCTTGACGATCAAGTCCGTGGCCACTTCACAGTAGTCACCGCTGATCACGTTGACCTTGTGGTCTATGAAGCTATCTGGATCCGATTCGGTTGAAGCCAGCAGAGCTGCTGACATAGAAGGAGTAGCTGCGCAAATGTGGAAGCAAAATAGAAGGGATAGGAACGCAGCAATAGACACAGTTTTTTTCATGACCCAACTCTCATCAGTTACGCGTATATAGCTTTCCCCAGCAAGGACGTGAACGAGCGGCTCTAAACCGTGAATGCCCACAGGGACGCTAAGGACCCACTTTCCAGGATTTCTGTTTGGCCATGGACTCTACATGAAAGATAGCGTAAAGCACAAATTTTATTTGTCTTTTTGCTCCTAATAATGATTGGGGTCGTTCCCCTCTCACAAAGTGATGCACATATGCAAGAACCGGCCCCTCTCACCGGCCCCTCTCACCAATCCTTAACCCTTTCCCTGCCCCTACCCCTGCCCGTGTGCGTACCCGAATTCAAGGTCACGCCACCTACCAAAATTTCATCACAGAGCAACAGAGTGATTGGTGATTGGGGCCGGTTCTTGCATATGTGATTGGGGCCGGTTCTTGCATATGTGCATAACTTCGCGAGGGAGCCCCTATCTAAATCGAGAGTATCGGAACTCTCACAATGCATAAATGCACGCCTCCCCCTTTCACTCCTGTCTGACAATTACCACCGAGCCACAGACTCGACTTTCGGCATTTTGATCATAAGAAAAAGTAGGTTAACATCTTAGGTCACCCAATCAACACGTGATTATCTAAGACCCTACGATTTCCTTCATGAGGCCCGAAGGGTCATTTTAGGTTAGCCCCACCCGGA
>JAJFMA010000156.1 GCA_021772415.1 Chlamydiota bacterium | reverse complement strand
AAAGCTATTCTCTTTGAGTATGCCGATGTTCAATGGCAGAGTCTGCAGCCTAAATACGAAACGCCAAAGAGCCTTACTGAAGGCATCAGTCGCCTATGGGCTTCTGCCTTGTCTTATATTGGAATGCCTTCCGGCGAGACCGTCGCTACCGGTATTAGTGTGGCTTTCGCTCTCGCTCACGGTACAACAATCGGTGACGAGATCACTAAATTCATGGGAAAGACGCTCTTTGGTGCCAGTGCTGAAGCCCAAGATGAGAGCGCTGCTGTTGTCACAGCGTCACCCACTACAAACACCACTGATGTCGCAGTGTCGGTGCTAGAAGGAATGGCCAGAAGTACACTAGGTGCGCAAGCGGTGCCACTACTGGAAACGCTGGGTCTCAGTATGACCGGCCTGACGATGCCCGCCATTGTAGGGGTTGTAGCACTCGTCGCAGGGCGTGTACTCCTTAGAGGAGGCGCCAAAGCACTACGTGACGTGCCGAATCTTTCTCAGCTTGTTAGGCAGGATCCACTCACTGGAAATATCGTCGATGCTGCCGGCAGTGTGCTGACTGACCGTGATCTTGCCGATATCCGTGAGAGCGTCTATCGCTACGACTTCGCATGTCGTCTGCTGGGTTCCGATAAGCACCGAGTGACAGACACAGTGATGAGGTACGTCCATATGACTGAAGACTATAAGCTCGCTTTTGCCGATGGCACCGTCATTGAGCAGGGCAGTAAGGAGATGCTGCGCCTGCAAAAGGCCGTGACACGCCTTTCAGGGACCAATCCGACTTCGAGATATAAGGGCATCCACAAAACCATTAACATGATCGCTCGCCACATGCCAGCTGCGACTCGTCGACCGCCCACAATCGAGCTTGTTGAAGACCACGGTGTCGTAGCCGTGACCGACCGCCGAGCCTTGCATGAGGAGTTTGTCCTCATCGAGGACTATCGGGTTTAAAATTTACCGTATTGATAGCAACACTCGAGACTCCCCACTCCCTATTCTTGGGATTGGGGAGTTTTATCATATAGACACTTAGGGGGATGAAGGGCCGCTAGAAAGAAAAATTCCAGTTCCGATCGGTGAAATAATTAATAGAATGTCGTAGAGTGAAGAAAGACGAGGATCCTTATGATAGCTTCGACCTGGAAAAAGCTCACAGCACTAGTAAGTTCTGCTCCTGCAGTCGGTAACCAGCTACCGCGAGAGTTTCAGCAACGTATTAAAACGATGATCTTCAAAAATGCCTATATAGGCATTGTAGCAGGCTATAGCGCGCTTGTGGGTTTGCTATTCATCGACTGGCAGCGGCCAGGTCCATCCTATGTTTTGGAATGGGCCGTCGCCATGTTCTTCATGACGACAGCGCGTCTTTGTTCCGTAGTTTTTGGAGGCCGTCAAACAACGGAGAAGGGGCCTTCTCGTGCCGGTTTCAACGGCTACTACTTCTTCTCTGCTCTCGAAGGATGGGGGTGGGGCCTGTCGATGTTTTTGATTTTCCCCAGTGACGTCTTGTACCAGTCTGTGCTTCTGATCGTCCTGATTGGCCTTGCTGTTGGCGGCCTTGCCGTCTTTTCAGGATCCTCGAGCTTGTCCGCGTTGTTCGCTATAGCGATTATTTTCACCGCAGACATAAAGCTATTCTCGCTTCCGTTTGCCAGTCATGGTGTGTTGGCGCTTCTAGCGCCAGTGCTTTTAGGCGTGCTTTTGATCGTCGGACATAGGATGAATGGTCTCCTAGTCGATACGCTGTTTCTCACTCATAAGTACGAACAGCTGGCCCTAATAGAAGCAGCGTCAAAGCAGAGTATTGTGGATTTTAGCGAGAAATTGAGTGCGAAAACAGCTGAAGTCGAAAAAGTTACAGGCAGGCTCAAACGTCTCGTGAATTTGGCGTCCGAAGATCTGCGCAACAATTTGGTGACGCTGTGCCAGTTCTCAGCGTTTCTTACCGAGGAAACGCGCGCGCCTTACGAGCAACAGCATATCATCAGTACCGTACAGAAAATGGCTAAAAAAAGTCTTCAGAGCGTTGACGATCTTCTAAAACTTACCGGTATTGATGTTAGCCAGACTATCGTTGACTTGCGATCCCAAAATTTTGGTAAACTTATTGAGACTGTTTTGGGTAAAGTCCTACAAGCAGCCGATGACAAAGGGGTTTTTGTAGAGACTATGCTCGAGGACGAACGCGCTGTCAACGTAGACTCCGAAAAAATGGAACGTGTCTTGACCAAGCTCATCGGCAACGCAATACGCTATTCTCCCTCTCAGGGTACCGTGACAATACGTACACTCTCTACTGATCACGGTCTGCGTGTCGAGGTTGTCGATGGGGGCGTGGGGATAGATCCAGAACGCATGGCTACACTGTTTAATGGAAGACAAGGTAACGGCGCTAACGCCGGCAAGGGTCTTGATTTCGCTGTCGCACAAAAAATTCTTCAGGCTCACAATTCCCTCTTAGAGGTCGACAATAACCCTACTGCAGGTTGCTGCTTCGCCTTCACCCTCCCTTGGTAGAGTCGGAAGAAGGGGCGTCATGCACTGTATTGGGTGCGTGTACCTCTATATACGTCCTCGATAATCAGAAGAAGCACACAGAGAGAGAACAAAAGAGACAGTTCCTTCGAGAGTGTAAAGAAATTGGTGGTGGTGACGAAATGACCATTAGCCCACATGAGTTTGCACATTTTCCGGCGGCCTGAAAGGCCAGCAACCTGTATAGCCCCGGGCGTAGCCCGGGGGAGCTTCAAAATACACTCTGAGCGCTGTAAGTGCGACACATCCATGCGAAACATGTGTCGCGCTTACAGCGCTCAAAAGCTTAATTAGCCTACCTGGGGCTATGCCCCAGGCTATACAGGTTACAGCCCTTCGGGCCTAAAAAAAGGTAACGTTGCATTACTTTACACTCTCTTCCTACCTCCATGGCCTTCATGGGTTTTCTGATAATGGCAACCAACGGGGTTTGAAATCTTACCTGGAAGCACCTCACCTGTAAGGCAGGTCGCCAATTGGGTCTATCATGGGCTAGGCTTTTAATACTCATTGGGACTGCTTTCCTCTTGAAGAGATAGCTCCGTGCGACGTACAGTACATGCAGAAAGTAGTATTGAATGAGGAGATTGCATATGTACACGCGTTGGGTTCTCTCGGCACTAGGAATGACTTTGCTACTAAGCGCTCAAGTGTCTGCCGTTAGCCGCTCGTATTATGACCGCAGCAAACATGTGGCCGTGAACAATCATAAGATCGAGGAAGTGGGCGAGTACAAAGCTACGGACTATAACTACATCCTGAAGATGGAAGATTTTGACCGTGGGCTACTAGAGTCACATTTCAAGTTGTATCAGGGCTATGTCAAAAACACCAATGCCCTCGTCACTAAGCTCAAAGATCTGTCAGCGGCGGGCAAAGGCCGTACTCCTGAGTACGCCGGGCTTAAGCGGATGTATGGATGGGAATTTGGTGGTATGCGCCTCCACGAGTACTATTTTAGTAACCTCGCTGGCAATGGCCAGCCCGACAAAAATAGTGCTTTGTACAAATCCATCGAAAAGCAATTCGGCTCCTACGACGCCTGGCGTAAGGATTTCGAAGACACCGGGATGATCCGTGGGATCGGCTGGGTTGTTCTCTACCTCGACCCTCAAACCGGTCGCCTTGCTAACGCGTGGATTAACGAACACGACCTGGGTCACCTCGCTGGAGGTACGCCAATTCTAGTCATGGATGTGTGGGAGCACGCCTACATGCCCCAATTTAAACTGGACCGCGCCGGATATATTAAGGTCTTCTTTGACAACATCGACTGGTCTGTGGTTTCAAGTCGCTTCAATAGATAGCACATATCTTTCACAGTTATCTGACGCAATAGGCTTCGGTCTATTGCGTCTTTTTGTTATTTCCCAGTGACTTACGTTCTTTTAGCTCCTTCCCCACCGAGTTGGCTCGGTTCTTGCACTTATGCTCACGACTTATGTTTAAAAAATGCAAGTAAAGGATGGTGTCGTGATGCGTGGATGGAAAGGGTATATGCTAGCTGCAGCTGTTTCGATGTTGGCGATGAACACATTTGCTCATGCCGAAGAACTGCTTGGCAATGTTGAAGAGGTCATGAACCTCAACAACGTGAGGATCCGAATGGACGAGGGCAAGATGCCCAAAGTCGGAGATAAAGTTACGCTTGGCTATGAAATTCCGGGGGAGGGATTTATGGCAGTGAAAGGCGTTTGGATCGTCGCAGAAGTTAAATACAAAGAAATCACTGCCATGCCTGCCGACGGCGAGGACATCAGTATGCCCATGATCGGCTACCAAGCCAAAATTATGACTGGCGATGCTGTGGATGAAGCAATGGCTTCGGACGATAAAGCCACCGAAGATACCAGTAAAGAATCCGAATTGGTGAAGGGGCAGGGAGAGGAAGCCGATGGTGTCATAGACGACGTCGAACAGCAAGTCGTGAAGCAGGCTGACACTCCTGTTGTGGGTGACGAAGAAGACGCTAAGGGTCCCATGCTTGGCGGTGACACAATAGTTAAAGACCCTGTGGAAGATCAGGGAATGGTCGAGGAGACACTTGTTAATGAAGAAGTGCCTACTACTGATATGGACTTGAAGCCGCAGGGAGTGGGGCGTGACCAGGCCTACGCCAAAGGCGACATGTACTACTACGGCCAAGACGGGCAGGCGATAGATTATAAAAAGGCCATCGAGTGGTATAGCATCGCTGCAGATCAAGGGCATCTTGATGGGATGCACCGGCTCGGGTACATGTATGAAGTAGGTTACGGCGTAGAACCCAACTTCAAAAAGGCTGCAGAGTTCTATCAGAAGGCTGTAAATGGTGGTCTGGGCATCTCGATGAATAACCTGGGTCTACTCTACTACAAAGGCCAAGGGGTGCCCAAAAACCTTGGTAAAGCGATTGAGCTGTACCGCATGGGTGCCGAAACAGGTGACCACCATGCGATGTCTAACCTAGGTTGGATGTATAGCAACGGCGAAGGTGTTCCTCTGGACTACACGCAAGCTGGCGTCTGGTACAAGAAAGCCGCTAACCTCGGTAACGACAACGCTCAAGCGAACTTGGGATGGCTCTACGAAAACGGATTCGGTTTAGCTAAGAGTGACGAGGACGCCGTCTACTGGTATGAGCAGGCTGCCCTCAATGGAAACGCTACCGGCATGACAAACTTTGCATGGATGCTCGATAACGGCCGCGGCACGAACCAAGATTCCGCAGCAGCCGTGAAGTGGTACTCTGTAGCCTCTCAGCAAGGTTACGCCCATGCGCAAAATAACCTTGGTTGGATGTTTCAAACAGGCCGCGGAGTTCCAGTGGACTACGCTAAAGCCGCTCAACTGTATCAGCAGTCCGCTGAGCAGGGCTACGCTTCGGCGATGGTGAACCTTGGCTGGATGTACCAGTATGGACAAGGCGTCACTGCCGATATGAAGAAGGCCGTCGAGTGGTACCAAAAGGCTGCCAACCTCGATCACGATCTAGGGCTTAGCAACCTAGGTTGGATGTATATGAACGGCGCTGGTGTGTCTGAGAACTCGAACAAAGCTATGGAGTACTTCAAGCGGGCTGCTGCCAAAGGCGAAGGCGGAGCTATGAACAACATCGGTTATATGTACGAAACCGGCAAGGGCGTGCCCCTAGACTATTTTGAAGCCTACAAATCCTATCTACAAGCGGCGAACACAGGCAATCAATACGGCCAATATAACACGGCACGTTTGCTGCAAAGTGGTTATGGGGTCAGCCAAGACCTCGACAAAGCTGTGATGTGGTACCAAGAAGCTGCTCGTCAAGGACATCCCGAATCCCAGGACGAGCTGCGTAAACTCGGTAAGAGTTGGTAGCACGCTGACTAGAATTAGTCACCTCATCGCGAAGAGCTGGTAGTCCCGCTGCCAGCTCTTCTTTTTGCTCTTGCGACCAGTTTCCCCTTTCCATATACTGCGCTTCTACCGTATGCGGCCATGGCGGAATTGGTAGACGCGCTAGATTCAGGTTCTAGTCGGGATTATCTCGGTGGATGTTCGAGTCATCTTGGCCGCATCTTTTATTATTTCGCTTATGATATTTCCTGCTGCAGACATCGCCCTAGTGGCTAACGGAGTCGTCAACGACTACGAGTGGTTAACGCATCGCTTGAGACCGCATCCTCGTGTCATTGCCGTTGATGGCGGCTTGCACCATTGCCATCGGGTAGATATTGAACCACACGGCATTGTAGGAGATTTAGACTCCGTGGACGCTAGTGTGCTTGCTGAATATCCTAACATCCCCACGTCGCAATACCCGCGTGATAAGGATCAGACCGATCTTGAACTCGCTGTTGAAGAATACATAAAAGACGCTGGCACCCTCATTGTATACGGAGCTCTGGGACAGCGCACGGACCACCTGCTTTGCAACTTGCAGCTCCTTTGTCGCTATCCACAAAGACTTTTTTTTGAAAGCGAGTGCGAACTTCTTTTTGCGGTGGGAGAAGACTTGGATATCCCCACATCGCCCGGACAGGTGCTCTCCCTTCTCCCAATAGGAGCGCCTGCGACAGACGTCACAACACAGGGGCTGCGCTGGGAGTTAAAAACAGCAACACTGTCAAAGAATTTTGTCAGCCTTGCCAATGAATGCACAGGTGAGAAGCTATCTGTACATGTGGGCTCCGGAGACCTCATCTGCTGCATTCCCTATGGAACAGACCCTATTTTGTGACCGTGAGGAAGAACTCACCACCGAGATCACAGAGCCCACAGAGAAGACATGAGGGTTAGCAGCTGGTTTTCCTCCTATATTCTTCCTACACTTCCTGGCAATAAATGAAATAGTAACGTTGGTGAAATACGGAGAGAGATGAAGTTTCTCTGTGGGCTCTGTGATCTCGGTGGTTATTTCTGATATTTAGTGTGTTATGCGACCAAGCACACCAGTGCCAGTAGACTGCGACAATTGGAGTGACACAGGGGGAAGGATCGTTGCAATCTTATGTTTTTTGCGTTACTGTTATTCCTTGACAGACAGTAACTTTGGGTCACAATTCCATGTTTGAGTATAAGCGCGAAAACATTCGCAATTTCTCCATTATCGCACACATCGATCACGGCAAGTCGACGCTGGCAGATCGTCTCATGGAGCTCACCAAAACGGTGGCACATCGCGATATGCAAGAGCAGCTTCTCGACGACATGGAGCTCGAGCGCGAGCGCGGGATCACCATTAAAGCCCACCCTGTCACAATGTACTACACTGCCAACAATGGCGAGACCTATCAGTTCAATCTCATCGATACCCCCGGGCACGTGGACTTCACCTACGAGGTGTCGCGGTCTCTTTCGGCGTGTGAAGGGGCGCTACTTGTTATCGATGCCGCGCAGGGGGTTCAAGCGCAGAGCCTCGCTAATGTTCACCTTGCCATTGAGCGGGATCTAGAAATCCTAACAGTCCTCAACAAAATCGACCTCCCCGCCGCCGACCCCGACAATGCGCGTAGGCAAATCGAAGAGGTCATTGGCCTCGACGCTTCCGACGCCGTCTGCTGCTCTGCGAAATCGGGCGTTGGCTGCGACGAGATCCTCGAACGCATTGTTGAGTGCGTACCTCCCCCTAAAGAACCTGAAGACGAGCTTTTGCGAGCCCTAGTGTTTGATTCCCACTACGACTCATACCGCGGGGTGATGGTATACGTGCGTGTCATCAGTGGCGAAATTAAAAAAGGCTCCCTCATCCGAATGATGGTGACGGGGAAAAGCTACGATGTCCTTGAGGTGGGGGTCTTTTCCCCAAGAGAGAAGTCCGTTGACGTTTTGCGCCCTGGTGAAGTGGGTTACCTTACCGCCAGCATTAAAAATACCGCCGACGTGAAGATTGGCGACACAGTGACCCTTCACAAGCACCCCGTTGCCAAAGCGCTGCCCGGATTTAAGCTAATTAAACCCGTTGTGTTTGCAGGGATTTACCCCGTTGATGCTAATGACTTCGAAGCGCTGCGCGACGCCCTTGTCAAACTGCAACTCAATGACTCTGCCCTCCACATCGAGCAGGAAAGTAGTACTGCGCTAGGTTTTGGATTCCGCTGTGGGTTCTTGGGGCTTTTACATCTCGAAATTATCTTCGAGCGCATCCAGCGTGAGCATGACATCGACGTCATCTCTACAGCTCCGAGTGTCGTCTACAAAATTCACAGCAGTAATGGCGCCGTTAAAGACATCGACAACCCCGTCCACTACCCCGATCCTGCTAACATCACAATGGTGGAAGAACCTTGGGTTATCTGCCACATCATGGTGCCTGGAGACTATCTCGGCGCCGTCATGAACCTCGGGATGGACAAGCGCGGCGAGTGCACCAAAACAGAGACGATGGGAGCTCAGCGACTCCTCCTGACATACCGCCTGCCGCTAGCAGAGATCATCGTCGACTTCAACGACAAGCTGAAGTCCGCCACGAAAGGCTATGGATCCTTCGACTACGAGTTTGCCGATTACAGAAAAGGTGATGTTGTTAAGCTTGAGATCCGTGTCAATGAAGAGCCCGTCGACGCTTTCTCATGCCTTGTACACCGCTCCAAAGCCGAAGCGAAGGGTCGTGCCATCTGCGAGAAGCTCCTGGAAGTCATCCCTCAGCAGCTCTTCAAAGTTCCTATACAGGCTGCCATCGGCGGTAAAATCGTTGCCCGCGAAACCATCCGTGCAATGTCCAAAAACGTGACTGCAAAATGCTATGGCGGTGACATCTCACGTAAGCGCAAGCTGTGGGAAAAGCAAAAGAAGGGTAAAAAGCGCATGAAGGAATTTGGTAAAGTCACCATCCCTCAGCGCGCCTTCATGGAAGTACTCAAGACTTAAAGTTTTTGTCCTGTGACAGCGAGAGGAGACCGAGATGACACATAGTGCGGTGGCCGTTAACTGGCCGCTGGCCATAGATCAACATTCCCTGTCTTGGCAATGGGGAGATCACCAATACACCGTATACTTTGCCTCCGGCAGCGACGAAGTGTCTGAAGATCTTCTGTACCGCTGCGAGGATCTAAAGCACCAAACAGGCTTTCTTTTTGGATCGAGCAGCGAGCGCTACAGTGTCGTCTCGCGCCATACCAATGCCGCAACAGAGCTTCTCTATTTTATACGTAGTGTTGCTAGGCAAGTCTTTGAGCTTTTTGTGCCAGTAGACTTGTTCAAAGATGCCAGCCATCGTCACTCCCCCTTACTAGAAACTCTCGATGTAGTATGCGTTGCACTCACCTGGTACAACGTGGTGGTCATAGGACCTGTGCCGACGCTAATAGGAGCGACTATATTTTCGACTATTATGCAGTTAATAGGTTCTGTCTTAGAACTCAATCGCGACAACGCAGATAGATAATTCTTGTGACCGTAAGAGGAA
>JAJFMA010000155.1 GCA_021772415.1 Chlamydiota bacterium | reverse complement strand
TCTCGTCCGGAGAGTTCGGAGTCCATCTCGCTTGCTGGGCTATTCGTGGAAAAAGCTAGGAGCATCAGGCTGCTTAATAATGTCACGCGCATCGTCATTTTGCTTTCCTCTTAGAAGTCTTCTTGGGTTTTGGTGGCTTACCTTTTACGTAGTCTAGAGATCGTTCCAGCCACTTAGTCAGCTCGTCCGAGTCATCAAGAAGGGTCTGTGGCAGCACAACATACTCTTTCATTATGCGTCCTTCCATCGGCGCAAAAGGCTCGTAGGTATACTGCTCTCCAAACGCCTCGCGCTCGTCCAGAGGCAGACGTAGAATCCACTTTTCTTCAGCCAATCCCGTAAACAAATAGCCGTTAGCAAAGCAGCAGGGATACCCAAACATCTTTCGATGCTCAAGACCAGAAAAGCTCTCCATGGTGGCATGAAAGCGCGCGACAAGTTCTTCCGATGACTTTTTCCATTTTCGTTTAGGGGTAGCGCCCATGTCGACTTTCCTTCCGTGAAATTACAAGCTCACAACCGTAACATGAACGATAGCCAGAATGCACGCATGAGACCCACGAACAAAGTAAACTAATCCAAGGGGTGAAGCCCCGACAGCTTTACAGCCTAGAGGGGGAATTAAGCTCTGAAATAGCGACAGAAAGCTACTCGATCAACAATACTGTGCACTCAAATCCGAACAAGAATTTCTGTCGCTCCTTCGCTAGAGTAAAGAAATCCCGAGATCGATTGTGAAAGCGTTGATTTTTCATGAGACCCGAAGGGGCGACTCATTGTAGCCCCACCCGGGAGGGTGGGGTAGAGCGCCGAAGCAACCTGAGGCCTGTAAGGCCGGCTCATGGCTCACAGATACTCATGAACAGCTTATGGGGCCATGAGTCGGCCTTACGAGAGTGTAAAGAAATGCCAATCCGGTGAGTTCGAAGTGGGGTCAGGCCTGACAAAGTGACACTTCTTAATGCTTGTCTCTTGTAACCCAGTTTGATTTTTGGATGAAATATGCTAAATCTTAACGGGAAGTGTCACTTTATCAGGCCAGACCCCTTGCGCGGCCCTATTTCTTTGCACTCTCTACAGGCCTTTAGAAATTACCTAATTCCCTCCCTTCCGGGTGGGGCTACAATGAATCGACCCTTCGGGCCTTATGAACAGTTTATCGTGATTTATGCCCTTGTGATATTTCCTGACACTCTCGTAGGGGCGGCACATTCACGCGAAAGATGCCGTCGGCATCCCTCTTTTTTCTCAGCGAGCCGCAAAGAGAGGGATGCCGACGGCATCTTTCTTGTCATCTATGACATAGACGAGATCGTCACGTAGCTCGAGATGGACCCCGCCATGAGGGTCTCCCTGCAAGACTGCGACAACGGGAGCATATGCTGCATTGAGTTCCGCCAAGGATCTGTGACTCCACTTAATATGACTGCATAGATACACCAGCTGAGTTACATACAGATACCGTCGTGCTAGCAATCCCTGAATACGTGCCGTATCCACAGTCTGCAGTTCAAGTTCGCCACTGACTCTCAAAATTCTCTCCTTCATCCCCGCTATCCACTTGCGACTCGGATGCAGGTTCGGAAATTTCACAATACTCTGGTCCTTTAGCCCCTCCCAGGCTTCGTGGATTGCCGCTGAACGACTCTGCGCAAACTGCAGGTATTTTTCTCCCACTTCGAAGCTAAAAGGAGGCAGCCAGGTAGCCTTCACTGCATGGGTAAAAATGTCTTCGAGACAAATATCCCAGGAAAACGTCGCACTCTTCATTCGAGCAAGCTTCATAAGCTGTAGCATGGCATCAACATCTTCGAACTTCACTAATTCCGAAGCTCGAAAGCGCTCCACTACAGATCCCATCAACTTAAACACCTGAGACTTCTCAAAAATTTGATTACTAAGCAAGGCATGCGCTACAGCTATCACTCCCTCTAAAGGAAGTGTAGAGTCTTCAAGAGCCTTAAAGCTACCCGTTCTCCCCGCAGCACCGCCCAAACCACAGCCCATCAAAAGTTGAGTATGATCAGCCGGATTTTGCACACTTTCCAACAAAGGAGTTGCCAACCTCAGCTGCCAGGCTGCAGTTATGGAGTCTAGCTTCCCGTAACTGGTGGCATCCTTGTATTGCGAAGCACCTATCAACTCCGCGCAGATTTTCAGATGGGCGACGACGGTGTAAAAGCGCTCTTTAGACGACTTAACAAGCTCTGCGAGCAGCTCATGCGCCGATGCCTCCCACCCTGGCTTTATCCTTATTACACGCACCAAATCCGAGACTAATGAGGCGTGTTTATTTGGATATTTACTTTGCCGCAATGCAGCGACAAAGCAAAGACCTTGAAGAGTGGCTCGATGAAGACAATCACTTTCCTGCGGCCTGCCCGCCACAGCACGGGTACACTGCTGCAGCAAAGCGCCGACATAACAAACCTGCCCGTCACGTAGTGTGTGTGCGTGTAGCGCAAGGCATTTCAACAAAACCCACACGACGCGCATCAAGGGCGCTGTATCGACATCCGAGCGATCCACAGCTTCGTCCACCAAAACACTGAGTGAAGACGAAACGCTTTTAGTAACCACATAATCAGGTATTGCCTTCACATCCACAGAATGAGCCAGAATATCTATAACCAATTGATCGTACGTAGCATCCGGAACGACGTCTGAAACCGCACGTGCCAACTCAAAAGCATGAAGCCGACGCATTCTCGTGCCGGCATCCCCCGCTAGCAGACAAGAAACCAACTGCATGGGATAGTCTAGTTGAGTTGCAGACAGCGCCGTTACACAAGAGGAATGCTGAGCTCGAACGAAGATACCCAAACTTTCAGCACACGCTTTGGAATCCAGACTAGCTAGATGAACGCGCTTTCCAACCTCGCGACACAGCAACATCCACTCTTTTCTATCCGGACGGCACGCGGCAAGCGAAATATTTATACCCACACCCACCAGACCAGACACGAAATCGCCGCTACAAGATTCAGATGTTAAGTCACTATAAATTAATACTTTGACAAGACGATCAAGAAATACATCACGATCGAACACCGTCATAAATGCAGCCTCGTCGACCCACAACGCTAGCAGCGCAGACATCACATAGCACTTAGCATCAACACCTAAATTCGTCGAAGCACCCGTACGATCTAACTCCGCTACCAACACATCAGATGTCAAATCGGGCGCCTGGCACAGCGAAGCTAGAGCCTGAGGAAGCGTTGCACTGCAACGGCTCAACGACGGATCTACGTCCTTCGAAGACAGCTGTGTCTCCACCTCTTCCCTCCCTGACTGCACAAGTCTATGCATTCCGGTTTTCCGGAGTTTATGCTGCTTCCTACAAAAAAACCTTAAGAATAGACGCTATTCTCCCTAGTAAGCCCTTGAGAGAAAATTAAGTGTATGATAAGCTCCCTTGTTGACGACGCAGGGATACTAGTACCGGACTGCGAAAGAGGCTCCGACACACGGACTTTTTCTCACAATCCCCCCACGACACTTCTATTGTGGATCGATATATCCAGCCCGTCAGGGACTAGGGCTCGTAATACCTACGAGTTAGGCGTTGCCTTTTTACGCAACCCTTTGCTAGTCTCTTTGCTTGAGCAAGAAATTAAGGAGAAACCTTTAAATGTCAGACACCGCCCAATACAGTTGGAACGACGACAAGCTTGTTGACGACGTCGATTTCAACGATGAGGAAGCCGCATCATTCAAAGCCCTACTAGACGAAGGAGCTGGAAGCAGCGACACCCTAGCAGCACACGCTTTGCCCGGAACTATCCTCAATGGCAAGATTGTCGAATTCACTAAAGACCACGTCGTCATCGACGTCGGCCTTAAATCTGAAGGATTAGTGCCCATCGCAGAATTCTCAGATCCATCCGAACTGGTACTCGACGGCGAAGTTGAAGTCCTCCTAGACGAAGCCGAAGACGAAAATGGCCAGATCGTACTCTCACGCGAAAAAGCTGAACGCCAGCGCCAATGGGAACATATCCTCGAGCACTGCGAAGAAGGCTCCATCGTTAAGGGACGCATTTCCCGCAAAGTTAAAGGCGGCCTGATGGTCGATATCGGGATGGAAGCCTTCCTTCCCGGATCGCAGATCGACAACAAGCGCATCAAGAATCTTGACGAGTACCTCGGGAAGACGTTCGAATTCAAGATCCTCAAGATCAACATCGACCGCAAGAACGTTGTCGTATCACGCCGCGAACTTCTGGAAGCCGAACGCATTTCTAAGAAAGCCGAGCTTCTCGAGTCCATCCAAGTCGGCGACGTCCGCGAAGGCGCAGTGAAGAACATCACCGACTTTGGTGTCTTCCTAGACCTCGACGGCATCGACGGACTGCTTCACATCACAGACATGACTTGGAAGCGCATCAAGCACCCATCAGAGATGGTAGAGCTTGGCCAAAAGCTCGAAGTCATGATCCTCAACGTCGACAAAGACAAAGGTCGTGTCGCTTTAGGTCTGAAGCAGAAAGAGTCCAATCCTTGGGAACAGATCGAAAACAAGTACCCACCAGGAACACGCATTTCAGGAACGATCGTCAACCTGCTGCCGTATGGTGCATTCATTGAAATCGAGCCTGGCATCGAAGGACTGATCCACATCTCTGAGATGTCTTGGGTTAAGAATGTCACAGATCCTAGCGACATCGTCAACAAAGGTGACGAAGTTGAAGCGATCGTCCTTTCTGTCCAGCGCGACGAAGGTAAGATCTCCTTGGGCATTAAGCAGACCGAGCGTAACCCTTGGGACGAAGCTGAAGACAAGTACCCTGTAGACCAGACCGTGCAGGTCGAGGTAAAGAACCTCACCAACTACGGCGCGTTTGTAGAGCTTGAGCCTGGTGTTGAAGGACTGATTCATATCTCTGACTTGAGCTGGATCAAGAAGGTCTCACACCCCTCAGAAGTGCTATCCAAGGGCGAGCAGGTTAAAGCCGTCATCTTGTCCGTGGATCGCCAGAGCAAGAAAATTACCCTGGGCATCAAGCAACTCAGTCAAAACCCTTGGGACACGATCGAAAAGACAATGCCCGTCGGCAGCCTTGTTAAAGGTGTTGTCACTAAGATCACAGCCTTCGGAGCCTTTATTGAGCTTGAGAGTGGAATCGAGGGTCTGGTGCACGTCACAGAGCTCTCCGACCAAGCCTTTGGTAAAGTCGAAGACGTTCTTAATAAGGGTAGCGAGGTGACTGTTAAAGTCATCAAGCTTGACCGCGAGCACAAGAAGATCGCTCTCTCTCTTAAAGAGGTGATGATCGATGAAAACCAGGAAAACCGCGACGACATCGTTGTGGCTGGTGTGCAAGACAGTGCTGAAACAGCAGACGCTGCTGATTCTGCAGGGGAAGAAAACCCCTCATAGCGTAAAGGCTCCCTAGAGGGCCTTATACACAAGAGGGTTGAGAAGAACCGAAGGGTACCCTTCGGTTCTTTAAGTAACAGATTAAAAGGGCAAATTCACACGGCCAGCTATGAACAAAGACTTGACCGCCATCTTTGAATATCTCGAACGCGAAAAAGGTATCAAGCGCACCATCGTAATCGAAGCCATCGAAGAATCCCTACAGGCTGCTGCACGCAAGAGCATCGAGGGTGCCTCTAACGTCACCGTCACCATCAACCCCAAAAATGGGGCCATCGAAGTCTTCTGTGAAAAGGAGATCGTCGAAAAGGTTGACCACCCTACACTGGAGATCAGTTTAGAGGACGCCCGAGAGCTAGACCCCGACGCCCAGCTTGAGCAGTTCATCGACATCAGCGTCACGCCTAAAGATTTTGGACGTATCGCCGCCCAAAAGGCGCGCCAAATTATTACTCAGAAGCTCCGCGGTGCTGAGCGTGACGTCATCTACGAAGAATACCGTCACCGTGCCAACGAACTTGTTTCCGGTACCGTAAAACGTTTCGCTCGTGGCGCCAACATGATCGTCGACCTTGGTAAGGTCGAAGCGATCCTACCCGGACGTAACTATCCGAAGACCGAGAAATACCAAGTCGGAGAGAAAGTCCTCGCGCTACTTATTGGCGTATGTGACACCGAAAACGGTGGAGCCGAAGTGGTTCTAAGCCGCAGCTCTCCCGACTTTGTCCGACAGTTGGTTCTTCAGGAGGTTCCAGAGGTCTCCGACGGCACCGTCATCTTAGATAAGATCGTTCGTGTCGCCGGCTACCGCACCAAACTCACCGTTCGCTCAACGGACAACCGCGTTGATCCCGTCGGTGCCTGCGTAGGCATGCGTGGCAGCAGAGTGAAAAATGTCGTGCGTGAACTTAACAACGAAAAAATCGACATCATCCCCTTTTCCAGCGACTCCATTGAACTGTTGCAAAATGCGCTATCACCGATAGAAATCCGCAAGATCAGCGTCGACGAAGCAGAGCAAGAAGGCGGCAAGGGAACGATTTCTATTGTTGTCGAAGACGAAGACTACCCTGCTGTCATCGGCAAAAAGGGGATGAACGCACGCCTTAACAGCGAACTCATCGAATACGAACTCGACGTCCAACGCATGAGTGATTACAGCCGTGCTATGGCCGTCCAAAGAACCGAGCTCGCGTCTTCAGAAGACGAGACCCTCGACGAACCCATGAGCCAAATTGACGGAGTCAATTCCTTAGTAATGGAACACCTCGTTGAGGAAGGCTTCAACACAGCAAGAAAGCTGCTGACAGCATCTTCAGAACAACTCGCCCAGGTGGCAGGAATCAGCCTAGAGATCGCTGATGACATTCTGGAGAAAATCAGAAAACAGAGGATGTAGGACCTTGGCCAAGAACCTCAAGCTTAAAATCAAAAACGAGCAGATCGCTGCCGCTGTCAATTTGGGTGGACTCAAAGACAAGTTAGCCAAGAAGAAGGCTGACAAGGAATCCACCAGCGATAAAGCCGCCCCGGAAGCTAAGGCTAAAGCCCCTAAAAAGGCCGAAACCAAAGCTAGCAAGAAGGCTGAACCCAAGACAGCGAAGAAAGCAGAAGCACAGGCAGAAGCCGTTGTTGAGGCGCCTCCAGCTCGTCGAGTGAAAGCGCGTTCACGTTCTGCATTTGCCCCTCAGGACCAAGACCAAGAGCAACAACAGCAGGAAGAGCCTGTTGAAGAGCAAGTCGTGGTTCAGGAAGAAGTAGCGGTTGAAGTTCCTGTCGTCGAAGAGGCTCCCGAGCCAGAAGCCGTCGCACCTGAGGAGCCCCCTGCTGAGGAGCCTGTTGTTGAAGTCGGAGAGGTGGCCGAAGAGCCCGCTCCAGCAGAGCCTACCCCTCCAGCACCTGTCGCAGAAAGCACTCCGGCACCTGTGAAGCGCACTCCTGTCGAACGCCTTGGCCCTACCGGACGTCACGTCCGCGACTTAATTCCGCCCAAGCCTAAGCCCAAGCCTGCCCCTGCAGCGGGCACTAAAGCTCCCGCAGCTAAGAAGCCCGCACAGCAGACGACCACTCAAGGGCAAAGCGACCAAGACTCTCGCGCTCCCAAAAAGGGCGGAGCAAAAACCGGCAAATTTAAAGAATACCGCGACGTCAAGCCAGGCCGAAAGTTGGAAGGTCCAGGAGCCTTTGACTCACGTGCTAGGCAAGGATTACGTGTTGGTGAAGAGCAACACTGGCGCCGCCGCCGCCATCGTGGTGGCAGAGGGGCAGCCGAAGCAGTACCTGTTGTACGCCCAAGTGAGCTAACAGTGCGCCTGCCCATTACCCTTAAAGACCTCGCGAGCGAAATGAAGCTCAAGGCCTCACAGCTCCTTGAGAAACTTTTCTTGCAGGATGTGGCCATCACCATCAACGAATACCTCGATGATGCCACAATGGTCGAGCTTCTCGGTCACGAATTCGACTGTAAGATCACCATAGACACAGCTGAAGAAGAACGGATTCGTATTACGGACAAGTCGATTAGAGAAGAAATTTCCGAAGCGCCTGAAGACGAACGCGAGCTGCGGCCTCCTATTGTTGCGTTCATGGGCCACGTTGACCACGGCAAAACTAGCCTTATCGACACCATCCGCAAATCCAATATTGCCGCAGCAGAGGCCGGGGCGATCACCCAGCATATCGGTGCCTTCCGCTGCCACACAGCTATTGGGGACCTTACTATTGTCGACACTCCCGGTCACGAAGCTTTCTCCGCCATGCGAGCGCGTGGCGCAGATATCACAGACATCGTCGTCTTAGTTGTTGCTGGAGACGAAGGCATCCGTGCACAGACAGAAGAAGCGATCCAGCACGCCAAAGCTGCAGGCGTTACTATCGTCGTGGCCATCAACAAGAGCGACAAGCCCAACTTCGACGCCGAAAACGTTTACAGGCAGCTTAGTGAGCAGGAGCTTCTCCCTGAAGCCTGGGGTGGCCAGACCATCACCGTTAACTGCTCCGCTGTTACAGGCGAAGGCATCAACACACTCTTAGAGATGCTTGCCCTACAAGCCGAAGTCCTTGAGCTCCGAGCACACCCGCAGTCTCGAGCACGTGGAAGTGTCATCGAATCTGAGATGCACAAAGGCCTTGGAGCTACCACCTCGGTGTTGGTGCAAAACGGCACCCTACGCCACGGGGACGCTATTGTCTTCGAGCACTACTGGGGCCGTGTCAAGACCATGCGCAACGACGTGGGTAAAGAGCTCAAAGAGGCTTCTCCTTCGACACCGGTAGAGATCACTGGACTATCAGGTCTTCCAGAAGCCGGCGAGGAATTTATTGCCGTCTCCAACGAAAAAGAAGCCCGCGAAATTGCTGAAGCTCGTATGGCAGAGCACCGCCTAACACGTATGCAGTCCAGCCGCCCACTTTCCGTTGACACACTGTTCCAGGAAGCGGATGAGGGTGACAAAAAGATCCTTAACATCGTGCTACGTGCCGACGTACGAGGTTCGCTTGAAGCTCTTAAGGTAGCTCTCGAAAAGATAGAGTCCGACAAAGCCGACATCAACATCATCTTTAGCGGTGTCGGTGAGGTGGCGGAGTCCGACATTCAGCTTGCTGCAGCCTCTGGTGCTATGGTACTAGGCTTCCACACACAGGTGGAAAGCCACGCGGAATCACTCGTTAAGCAGCTGGGCGTCGAAGTGCGTCTTCACGACATCATCTATCACGCCGTCGACGACATTAAAGACCTCATGTCTGGAATGCTCGACAAGCTTGCTCTGGAAGAGGACCGTGGAAAGGCTACAGTCCAAGCGACATTCAAATCCTCGCAGCTCGGCGTTATCGCAGGCTGCTTGGTCAACGAGGGAACAATTTCTCGAAACCACAAGATCCGCCTCATCCGCGACGGAGAGCAGGTCTGGAAAGGTAGCATTGCCTCGATCAAACGTCTCCAAGACGACGTCCGTGAAGTGCAGAAAGGCTTCGAATGCGGTATCGTCCTTGACGGTTTCAATACCGTTCAAGAAAATGACATTTTGGAAGCGTACGAGATCGTTTACATCACACAGGAGCTATAAGCTCCAAGCAGACAGAAGACTCGTATGGCCAAACAACGCACTGATAGACTCAATAGCCTGCTCCGCGAGGTGATCTCGGACGTTATACGCAAGAACGTCCGTGACCCGAAGATACCCGAGCTGATGTCAGTGACACGCGTCGACATCACGAAGGACCTGGCTCAGGCCAAGGTGTATGTTTCCTTTGTCACGGAGAGTATCGACGTTAAGGCCGCTTTAGGCGCGTTGAAAGGCGCATCGGGATTTATTGGAAGCCTAGCAGCCAAGCAGGTCGTCATACGTCGCTTTCCTAGCTTAACGTTCCACTTGGACGACACTGTTAGCAAGCAGATGCGTATTGAAAGCCTGCTAACAAATATTCACGAAGAGAAAGAACACCGCCAACCGACACAAGATGATGCCCACAGCGACACCTAAAGGAATCCTTCTCGTAGACAAGGCGTCAGGCAAGACGTCGTTTAGCCTAGTAGCAATACTTAGGCGACGTTTGCACGTAAGGAAGGTTGGACACTGCGGGACTCTTGATCCCCTAGCAAGTGGGCTGATGGTCCTTCTTGTAGGGCGTGAGTACACGCGCCTCGCCGACCGCTTTCTCATGCAAGACAAGGAATACATCGCTACCATCCAGTGCGGTGTAGAAACCAACAGCTACGACGCCGAGGGCGATGTTGTCGCCACCAGCGACGTCATCCCCACAAGGGAAGCTCTGGAGGAGGCTCTAACGAGCTTTCAAGGCGAAGTTGAGCAGATTCCGCCGATGTTCTCTGCGAAGAAAGTCAAAGGCCGTAAGCTGTATGAACTCGCTAGAAAGGGGCAGGTTATCGAGCGTGCTCCCGTCAAAGTCACGTTAGACACGGAACTTATAAGCTACAACTACCCCAATATTGAGTTACGTATCGGGTGCAGCAAAGGCACATATGTACGTAGTATCGCCCATGACCTTGGTCAGATGCTCGGCTGTTGCGCCCACCTGACTCAGCTACGTCGCACACGTAGTGGAGATTTTCATGTCGACCAAGCCATCACTATGGAAGATCTACTTTCCGACGACTTCGCTTTGGAAGAAGCCCTAGTCCAACATACCGCCGCCATCACCAAGGGAGCCGCCTAGTGAAGCACGCTGCGGTTGACTCTCTGGAGGCCTGCCCAAGCGTCGACACACCGGTAGTGCTTACCCTCGGAACCTTCGACGGTATCCACCTTGGCCACCAGGTAGTCCTAAAGAAAGTCGCTGAACTGTCACAGCAGAAACACACAGTGAGTGCAGCCATAACTTTTCAAAAGCACCCCTCGGTCGTGTTGCGCCCTGACCACCCAAAACGTCCTATTATCACCCTAGACTATAAAATTGCTCTGCTTCATCGCCATGATATCGACATTGTTATCACTCTAGACTTCACCAATGCCCTGTCGCAGTATAGTGCCGAAGAGTTTCTTCAAGTTGTACAAGAGCACATTCCTTTCCAAACACTTGTACTCGGCTACGATGCGCGCCTTGGTCACGATCGTGTCGGCGACACGCCACGACTACAAGCGATCGCAGACCGCCTGAAATTCTCTCTTGTACGAGTAGCTCCCGAAGACCTTGGCGATGCCCCCGTCTCCAGCACACGTATCCGCAAGGATATTGAACTTGGGAATCTCAATGAAGCATCACGTATGCTTGGCAGGCCTCTGGCCTTTTACGGCAAAGCGCAGGCAGGTCAGGGGCTAGGTAAAACACTCGGGTTTCCTACTCTGAACCTTTCCATAACTGGACTGTGCTTGCCTCCACTCGGTGTCTACACCGTTAAAATCCTCGATGGTGAAGATAGCTACGATGGTGTCGCAAATATTGGTAAAGCCCCCACAGTGCGCGACGACAACGAAGTGTGGTGCGAAGTTCATGTGTTTGGCTTCAAGCACGAAATCGCCGAGCATGTCCTCGAGGTCCAGCTCTTAAAATTCCTTAGGCCCGAGCAGCGCTTTGCCAACACCGAAGCGTTGAAGGCTCAAGTCCAAAGCGACCTCGCTACGGCAATGTCTGCCATCAAAGAGCATGGCCAAGCCACAGACCAGTGACCAGTGCGTGTGGCATTAGACTTGGGTAACAGCCGACAGAATTTACCGCCGACCGCGCCGACCACCGCCGACCACCGCCGACAGAAACTACCGCAGACCACGCAGACGACGCGCAGACGGACGCAGACAGCTAATGTGTAGTGATTATTGAGCTCTGAAGAGAGTGAAAGAAATAGGTGTAAGACTCGTTTTTGAGGCCCGAAGGGCTGGCAACCTGTATAGCCTGGGGTGCAGCCCCAGGTAGGCAAATCAATCACCGGAGCGCTGTAAGTGCGACACATGTTTCGTGTTAATGTGTCGCTCCTTCAGAGCTCAGAGTATATTTCTGAAGGAGCGATAGAAGCTAATCTCAATGCTAGCTTGTGTCGCTCCTTCAGAGCTTAGAATACTTCTTCAAGCTACCTAGGGCTTGCGCCCTAGGCTGTAAAGCTGTCGGGGCTTTGCCCCTGAAAAAAGCGTTCTATTAAATCCGAAACTATCGGCACCAGCCTGCCTTAGCATAACAAACTCCACTGTCAAAGCGTCTTGTCGGCGGTGGTCGGCGCGGTCGGCGATAAATTCTGTCATGAATTGGCTAGGCCTCATGCCCTCATAGTCGGCGGTAAACGCTACGAGCGGGACATACGCAGCCACCACGCCGTCATCAATCCCCACAGCAGGCAGAATCCCAACACGAAAAATGGAGTGTTATCGCCAAGCCTACTACCAAAAAGACCGTCGTTGCTGATCAATGGATAGAACACAAACCACTGCGCACAGGCCGGGATAAGACTGAAGGCGGCGCCCCTACCAACCCAAAACACTTTATCCAGTATCGGCAAACCAAAAAGCAGCCCCCACAAACCTCCCCACACAATATGTTGATAGAGCCAAGGCAACGTCAGCGCCGGCTTCATTTTCACGCCATAGCTTTCCATCAGTCCCAGTGCCCCACACAAGTACAGCATCAGCGCAGCCACTAGGCCGCCGACACATCCTGCTGCAAAAGTCATAGAGAGTTTGGAGATACCACCTTTCATTTCACTGTCCTCGTTACTATTACGGTATGAGTTTCTTTGTTAGAGCCTGAATTCCACTAGCGAAATCACTGCCCGGCTCTTTGATTTTTCCTGTCACCTGCCGAACACTGGCCATCACCGTAGAGTGGTCGCGGCCAAAATGCTTTCCTATCTGCGTGTATGGCATCTTAAGTAACTGGCGACACAAGTACATCGCTATCTGGCGAGGCACGGACAGTTCACGGCTCTGCCCTTTCCCGCAAATGTCCTCGACCGTGATGCCATACGTGTCCGCCACCGCTTGCACAACATGTCCAGGTCTGACTTCACTGCGCTGCTCTTCGGCAATGAAATCAGCAAGAAGCTGGCTCGCCATCGCCACGGAAATATGGGACCCCTGCAATGCTCCACCCGAAACCTTGTTCTGATGCATATGCGTACGCAGTACTAACGCCTCAAGCGCGACACACATCGATCTAGGACCCCGTGTGAAGGTTTTGCACAGAAACTCCTCCAAGCGCTGAGTCAAAGGAAAACGCAAAGTCTCTGCCTTGGCCCGAAGAACCTTGAGCAAGCCGTCGCGAGTAAACGTCTCCAACGGCAATACAATCCCCCACTCGAATCGGCTCACTAAACGCGGCTCAATATCTTTGAGCTCCCCAGGCTCACAGCGTCCGGCGAGAATGATTTGCTTTCCAGCAAGATGAAGAGTATTGAAGGTGTGGAAAAGCTCTTCCTGAGTCGAAGCCTTCCCCGAAAACACGTCAATGTCGTCGATAATTAACACATCACGCCGACGGTAGCAGCGGCGAAACGCCGACATTTCGCCAGCACGTATCGCTTGTACCACATGGTCTGTGAATGTCTGGGCCCGTACATACCCGACATCAACGCCTCGCTCACGAAGGGCATGAGCCGCTGCCATAAGAAAATGACTCTTGCCGGTACCGGAAGGCCCATACACGAGAATCGGATTAAAAACGTTTGATGTGTCGGCACCTTCGACAATCTCGCTAAAGATCTTATGTGCTAACAGATTCTGTTCCGACACCACCAAGCGAGCGAAGGTGCAGGCGGGGTCAAGTTCCTCGAAACTAAGCTCAAAAGACTCGCCCTCAGCCAGAGCAGCGGTGCTACGCCGCCGACGTTTGGTCTTTGGTAGCAGAATCTCACTTGACAGCGACAGGTGCACCCTAATAGGGCAACGGTTGTTGTTAACAAGAGCCTTTCCAAGCTTCGAGCGAATATGCTCTTCAAACCACATGATCTGAAAAGAGTCGCGCGCTTCCAAATAGATGTTGCGCGCATCAAAAGATTTAACCGTTAGGGTACGCAGCCAACGACGCACTGTGTCGGCACCAAGATCTCGTTCTTGCTGTTGAAGGAACTGTTCCCAAGCTTGCATCCCGCCCCTCAAGTGGCAGTAGCCGTAAAAGATAAGCCGATATTGTGCACGATTCCCCAGTACAAATGCAAGCAGAGTAGAGTGTCAAATTAGGTTAATGTATCTCAATGTAAGCTCTGGCCTCCCTGCCTCTATGCGCGCCCGATTTTATCTACTGTAAAGTAAATCAGAAAAATTAAACGCAGAGACGCAGACTCGACTTTCGGCATTTTTTGATCATAAGAAACAGTAGGTTAATATCTCAGATCACCCAATCAACACGCAATTATCTAAGACACTATCATTTCCCTCATGAGGCCCGAAGGGCCTCAGAACCAGACAGAATACACGTTTCATTCTCGGACGTGCATCGATATGTTAAGTTACTGACTATCAATGAAAATATTTTTCCTCACCCCAGTCAAAACAGGCCCATGAGGAAAAAAGCTATTCACGATCTTCTTATCTGGGCAATAACTGATTGAAAAATGCCGAAAGTCGAGTCTGCGTCTCTGCGTTTAATTTTCTTCTTCATCTGGTTGTTCAGTCGAAATTTGGCAGTCGAGCCCTTTACTGTTCGTCGAGCCACATGATATTGACGACAGCGCGCGCTGCCCACAGGGCTAACGCCATGCATATCAGGGCGATGACAGTCATAAATAGCCATGTGGCGGCGGTAGGATCTCCTTCAAGGCGCCACAATGCCGCCATACCAGGAACAAGAATCATCGCAGCGCCCACACAGCCGCAAAAAAGAAAAAAAATGAGCGCTCTGCCGCTAAAGCGCTGGCCAGCAGCCCAGCGACCGAGCAAGATAGTCAGCACGAGAGCGCAGACCGCACCAGGTACATAGGCCATAGGCTGCAGATCAAACAATGTAAGAGCGTGTGAAAATAGGCTACCCTCTGAAGCTTCCCCGCCACGTCGATACACCAGGGCTGGTAGCGCAAGCGCAAAGAGCCACGGAGAGAGCAAAAGTGCCCAGTAGCGTCGAAGTAGCGACATTGTCCAATCCTCCGGTAGGTTCCACTGACCCTAGTGCTAGCACTTTAGCAATATTTTTGCTAGTAAACCCAAGGAAAGCGTTATTTCACTGTGAAAATCCAGCACTCATTCAATATGACTGCTAATTTTCTTGACTTCTCGGCTTGGCACTTGCTATAATACAGTGCGAAGGAAGAAAAGGAGTTCATATCTTGCGTAGCTTGAAACCCGTCAAAGCAAAACGCTCCGCCAAGGAGCAGCGCTTACGTGAAGTCTTGCTAGGTTTAGTCGCCTACTATATCGAACACGGCAAGCCCGTAGGGTCCAATACCCTCAAGGACGCCGGCTTCGAAAGCTTGAGCTCCGCAACACTACGCAACTATTTTGCCGAACTCGAAGACTCGGGCTTCCTCCACCAACTACACGCGTCTGGTGGGCGCATTCCCTCCGATGCCGCCTACCGCCTTTATGCCGAAGACACCTTGGATGCGGGAAAATTCCCGAAACTCGACGAGCGACCTCTCGAAGGTTTGCGACAAAGCCAGACCCGTGAAATCACCCGCTACCTCCAGGAGTCTGCCGAGCTACTTAGCGACTACAGCCAGATGGCCGTATTTTTGTCGGCGCCACGCTTTGACCACGACTATATCATCGACATCAAAGTAGTGACCTTAGACCAACATCGCTGCCTCTGCGTGCTGATCACCGATTTTGGCATCATCCAAACCGCGGTGTTACACAGCCAACAGAGGCTGACCTCCTTTTCTGCGAAGCGCCTCGAAAGCTACTTTCTGTGGCGCCTCACCGGCCTGGAAAAGCCCGAGAATTTAGAGCCTAGCGAAGAGGAGCTCGCCCTAAAATTCTACAATGAGGTGATGGTTCGCTACATCGTTAGCTACTCGAATTTCACACAAGAGGACGTCTACCGCACCGGATTTTCGCGCCTGCTAGAGTACCCTGAATTCTCAGACGCCACAGTGCTAGCAAGCAGTTTGGCACTTTTTGAAAATGTCCAAGGTATGCGCCACCTTCTGCGGGAATGCAGCTCACACGAACAGATGAAGTTTTGGATCGGCGAAGACCTCAGCCCCTACTCAGACCGCCGTGTGGACTCTGCTGTAATTGCGGTTCCTTACCGCATCCACACCAACACCGTGGGAGCCATAGGAGTCCTGGGACCAACGAGGATTCCCTACGAGAAGGTTTTTGCCACACTAGAGCGATTTTCCCAAGACATCAGCGACACCCTGACCAAGAGCGTTTACAAATACAAGATTAAGTACCGAGAGCCTGTAGACCAGACCCTATACCTCCCAGACGACGAAAGGCTACTTCTTGGTCGCGACACTAGCATACTTTTAGAGGATCAGAGCACGTAGGTGCCTGTCCCATTAGACATGATAAGGAGAACATAATCATGACACAGTCCTCGGAAACAGAGGAAAAGAAACCTGAAGGCGAGGAGCCCGAGGTCAAGGTAGAAGAGCTCCAAGAAGAGGCTCCTGCCACTGAAGAGGCTAAAAAGGTTCCTGAGCGCGAGCCCATACCCATAACCATCAGTGATATTGAGTTGGAGCGCCTGCAGCGAGAGGCCAGCGACTACAAAGACAAGTACCTGCGCCTGCTTGCCGAGAGTGAAAACTCCCGCAAGCGTCTCGTCAAAGAAAAGGACGAGCACCTGCAGCACGCCGTCGCCAATGTACTTGTGGAGTTTTTAGGGCCCTTAGACCACATGGAGAAGGCCTTGGGCTTTGCTATTCAAGGTTCGGACGAAGTGCGCAACTGGGCTGTGGGTTTTGAGATGGTGCTGAACCAGTTCAAAGAAGTGCTCGACAGCCGAGGTGTCGTGCCTATGGTCACTACAGGAAAAACCTTTGATCCGCACCTACACGAAGCTGTGGAAGTGCTGGAAACCGAGGACCAGCCCGCAGGACTGATTATCGAAGAGTATACCCGCGGCTACATCATGGGTAAGAGAACCCTGCGCCCCGCCCGCGTTAAAGTCACGCGAGCCCCCAAGCCGCCAGCTGAGGAAGCTGTTGAACCGCCTATTGAAGTAACAGAAAATGTGGAACCGGCTTCCGATACTGAAGAAGAAAGTTAAGCAAAAAAAATAAAGAAAGGAGGCCCTTAAATGGCTGACAAGAAGAATAAAGGAAAAATCATTGGCATCGACCTCGGAACCACCAACTCCTGCGTAGCAGTGATGGAAGGTGGCACCGCCAAGGTCATCGCAAGCGCCGAAGGCACACGCACAACACCTTCGGTGGTAGCATTTAAAGGCGACGAACGCCTCATCGGTGTTCCCGCTAAGCGCCAAGCTGTAACAAACCCCGAAAATACCGTGGTTTCCTCCAAGCGATTCATTGGCCGCAAGCGCGCTGAGGTCGAGAGTGAAATCAAAACTGTCCCCTACACCGTTAAAGCTAACAGCAACGGTGACGTCGTCTTCGAGATCAACGGCAAGGAGATGACACCCGAAGAAATAGGCGCACAAGTTCTTGCAAAGATGAAGCAAACAGCTGAAGAGTATCTAGGCGAAGAAGTCACCGGCGCCGTCATCACAGTGCCAGCATATTTCAATGACTCGCAACGCCAGAGCACTAAAGACGCCGGACGTATTGCAGGTCTAGACGTCAAGAGAATCATCCCAGAGCCCACCGCAGCAGCGCTTGCCTACGGCCTAGACAAAGAGCACACCGACCACAAAGTCGCCGTCTATGACCTTGGTGGAGGCACCTTCGATATCTCCATCCTCGAAATCGGCGACGGCGTCTTCGAAGTTCTGGCTCCTAACGGTGACACACACCTTGGTGGTGACGACTTCGACAACGCCATCATTCATTGGATGCTCGACGAATTCAAAAAAGAACATGGCCTAGACCTCAGTAAAGACAAAATGGCTATCCAACGTCTTCGCGATGCTGCTGAAAAGGCAAAGTGTGAGTTGTCAGGCACCCAGTCGACAGAAATTAACCAGCCGTTCATCACTATGGACGACTCTGGACCCAAGCACCTTCAGCTTACACTTACGCGATCACAGCTGGAAACACTCACTCACGACCTGGTCGAACGTACACGAGAGCCCTGCCTAAAGGCTCTTAAAGACGCCGGTGTAAAGCCCGAAGATATCAGTGAAGTGATTCTCGTTGGCGGCATGAGCCGTATGCCTTCAGTTCAAGAGAAGGTTAAAAGCATCTTCGGTAAAGACCCCCACAAAGGCGTCAACCCCGACGAAGTTGTCGCTATCGGCGCCGCGATCCAAGGTGGTGTCCTTGCTGGAGACGTCAAAGACATCCTCCTCCTCGATGTCATCCCACTCACACTCGGCATCGAAACTCTTGGCGGCGTGCTAACACCTCTTGTTGAGCGCAACACAACGATCCCAACGCAGAAAAAGCAGGTCTTCTCGACCGCTGCCGACAACCAGCCCGCAGTAACGATTGTGGTTCTGCAGGGTGAGCGCCCCATGGCTCATGACAACAAGGAAATCGGCCGCTTTGACCTCACGGAGATCCCACCGTCACCTCGTGGCATGCCCCAGATTGAAGTTGCCTTTGACATCGACGCCGACGGTATCTTGCACGTAAGCGCCAAAGACAAAGCGAGCGGTAAAGAGCAAAAGATTCGCATCGAAGCCTCCTCAGGCCTAGACGAATCCGAAATCGAGCGTATGGTCAAAGACGCAGAGGCTCACAAAGACGAAGACCAGAAGCGCAAAGAAAGCGCTGAAGTGCGTAACGAAGCCGATACCTTAGCGTTCCGCGCACAAAAGTCACTCGATGAGTACAAGGACAAGATCCCTGAAGACGTCGCCAAAGACGTCGAAAGCAAGATCGAAGTCCTCAAAAAGGCTCTCGAAGGCGACGACGCTAGCGCTATCAAGAGCGCCAAGGACGAACTTGAGCAGCACATGCAAAAAATCGGCGAAGCCATGCAGGCCGCAGCCGGAGGACCCGACGGAGCCCCTGCAGGCATGGGCGCCGAGCAAGCTGCCGCTGCTGCCGCTGCCGCAGGACAAAACGGTCAAAAGCAAGCTGGCGGACAAAACGCCGGCGAGGAACTTATCGAAGACGCCGAAGTCGAAATCATCGACGGCGACAAAGATAAGTCCGACAGCTAAGAGACCAGCAAACACCTCCTCTCTCCCCGTTTGCACAAAACACCCGAGACGGCACGCCGCCTCGGGTGTTTTTTGTTTGTCCCCTGCCCGTGTGCGTGCCCGTGTGCGTGCCCGACTTCAGGGGGAATACAGCATCTTATGATTTTCATCACAGAGCAACAGAGAAACAGAGAAGAAGTGGAAGCAGGGCCGAGTTTCTAGGGGGAGGATAGAATTTCAAACTAGCACTAACTTCAACCATTAATTTATTTACATAAATCTCTAATTAGGATAATATTGCTTCTATATTATTTAACTATACAAAACAGCCGCAAACTCTAGGTTACAATGAAAAGATCCAAATATCTAATTACAACTTTTCTTATGGTGGCAACTCTGTTTGGCCATATTAATGCAGACATCGTCTGCGTGGACGGATTCTGTTACGACAGCACCCATGCCTCTTCCTACACTGAACTCGCTTTTGGCCTCGATCCCGACGCCAGACTGGACCATTTTGAAGAGTGGCACTTCGAAGACTCTCACGACTTCACGAACACAAACATCCCCGTAGACTTCGACTACGAGACTCTTGCCTTTAGCCAAGAACCTCTCAAACTTGAGGACACTAGTAGCAGCTGGGTTGGCACAACACTCTCGCTTCTGGGCTTTGACGGTGACGTGCCTGTTGTTGATGACAGCGGAGATACCCCTTGGCCAACGGCAGATGAGTACATAGAGAAGATCACCTCATGGATAGCAGACCCCTACAGCGTCGGCTACCCTCCCTCGATTAAATACTCGGGCATGGATGATTTCAGCCTAAAGCTATCCATTAAGGATCTTCCCGACTACATCTTTGAAGTGATGCCCAATTTTGGCTTGATCCCGGCAACCGACGTCGCATCCATCGGCGATGACTACTTCTATCCTGCCAAGACCATATTATTTCTAAAATCTCTAGGCCAACAATTCCATGACAGAGACGCGCAGATTCAACGGCTGAAAAAAGAACTACGCAGCAACGAGATACGCTGGGTACGCACTCCCAACAGAACAAAAACAGAGCTACGCTGGAGCCGAGAAAATGGGCCCAATCCCATGGAGGGATGGGATAGTAAAATAGGTAAGTATTTCAACTTGTACGCGCTACCTAAAAGCGGCGACGAGTGGATCTATCCTCTGAATATCTACGAAAAGGTGCGTATGACCCGCGATCGCACAAGCGTTCTCAAAGCCCTTGGCGATGCGTATACCTACATGCAAGACGACCCAAGCTACCAGGAGAAAATGCAAGAGGCCTTTAAGGAGCTTACACAGTTCATTATGATGATCGACGAAAAAGGCATCGCCCCCGGGTCTGTGTTGGTCGATGAACAAGGCTTCGTTTGGATCACCCACGGAATGGACGAAAACGAAACCTTTGACCACAGTGACGCACATAATATCTACAAACTGTTAAAGCTTGCTCATCCTCTGTTTTTCCCCACAATTTTTGATCAGATCGACTCGAACTTGAGACATGAGGTCGAGCAGCTTGTCGAAAGCAAGCACGGTTCTCTTGGTGCTTTCACGGAGCTAAGGCTTGTTCAGATAGCCCAAACTCAAGGCCTTACAGTCCCCGAGGAAGAAAAATATGACACCGAAGGCTGGCCAAATCGCAAGTACTACACAGAATTGATCGTCCCTCAACTACTTGACATTCGCGTCGTAGGCGATAAACAACCCAATCCTGTGATCAGCCGCTATTTTCAAAGCGGCATGAAAGATGTGTTCACCATGCACGCGTACCCCAACCACATCTTCAAGTACGTTCCCTACCTCAAACAGGTGATTGTTGGAGAGAAGGTGCAGCACGAGCAAAAACAGATCGATCGACTCGACAGTACCATACAGAACCTGGATCTGCAGTGGGTACGCGTTCCAAAAACCCGAGTTGAGGAGCTGCGCTGGAGAAAGGACAGCTATCTGGACCCAGGCCAGGACTGGGATCGATATCAGGCTTCGCCATGGTCAGGAAAAACGCAACTGCATTCTCAAGGTGATGAATGGGTCTTTGGCATGATGGTCCAAGAAAAAGTCTCGATGAGTCACGACCGCCCCACTGTTCAAAAAGCACTCGCAGAGGCGTACGCCGTAATGAATGATCACCCAGAATACAAAACGCGCATTGAGAAGGGCTTTATGGAACTGGCACAACTACTTGATAGTGGCGCCATCAGAGACATGAAACCAGGAAACGTTCTGGTAGACCAAGGCGGTTTTGTGTGGATCGATCAGGATTTCGGCACGAACTTTGTCACCCGCGGCGAAGACTTCTACCAGCTCTTTACAATGGCACACCCCGATTTCTTTCCGGCATTGCTAGATTGCATGAGCGAACAAGATAGCTCTGCACTCAACCAAGAAATCACCGAGCGTCACGGCTCGATGGAAGCCTTCAAGGAGCTGCGCCTGCAGGAAATCGCCGCACTGCAAGAGGGATAAACCACACTCTCTTTTGAAATCGGTAAGACTCTGTTTTGAGCCGCATAACAAAAATACCCGAGACGGCCCGCCGCCGCGAGTATTTTTGCTTGCCCCCTGCCCGTGTGCGTGCCCGACTTCAGGGGGAATACAGCATCTTATGATTTTCATCACAGAGCAACAGAGTAGCAGAGGCGCAGAGGGGTCAGCAAGGCGTAGACTGAGCAGACCAAGGCCTCCTATCGCTGTGAATCTCGTTCGTGAGGCCTTACCCCTGCCCGTGTGCGTGCTCGACTCTGTAGACCAGAGTCCATAAAAAAAGAAACCGCGGAGGGAAAACAGCGAGCATGGAGAGATTTTGTCCCCTGCGTCTTTCATCTTTTTCCTCTCCTTCCTGCTTTCCTGTTAAATTCCGGAAGAAACAGGAAAAGCGGAAGTCGAGGAAAGGGGAGGGGACAACCTCTCTCTGCTTCTCTGTTGCTCTGTGTTTAAAATGACAAGAGCCATCATCGTCGGTTCGTCAGTGCACGTGTGGTTCATTTTTCTCTCTCTGCAAGGTACAGACATCCTGGCTTGAGCCCCTCCCCTAATCTCAGCTTGAAAGCAAGGGGGGATCCCTGTATAATACCTTCTTAAGAGTATAACAACTCGTTGAAAATCAAGGTGATCGAGAATGGCGAAACTCAAATTTGAGAATACTGACGAAGAAATCGAGATCGAAGACGGCGGCGGCATCGCCGAAGCGTGCGAAGATGCAGGCGTTCCTTTCGCCTGCACTGAGGGCGTTTGCGGCACCTGTGTCGTAGAAATCGTCGATGGCAATGAAAATCTTTCGGAGCCGTCCCAGGAGGAACTTGACTTCCTAGGCGACGACACCTGTGGCGAGCGTCTTGCTTGCCAATGTAAGATCAAGCAAGGTACTGTCACCGTCACCTTCTAAAGGACAACACATGAGCGAAGCAACAAAAGAAAAGCAGAACATCACGCGCGACATGACCATCGAATCGATTCTTTCGATGTTCCCCGGCAAGGCGCAGCGTCTATCCCAAGAGATCACCAACGCAGGCCTACATTGCATTGGGTGTCACGCGGCGACCTGGGAGACTTTGGAAGCGGGCATGAAGACCCACGGTAAGACCGACGACGAGATCGAGCACCTTTTAGGACGTCTCAACGCGCTGCTCGATGAGGAGGTCGATGCCACCACCATTACGATGACTCCCCGTGCCGCCCAGAAGTACCTTGCTGTTCTTACAGAAGAAAAAAAAGACGGCTGGGGCCTAAAATTCGGTGACAAACCGGCGGGCTGTAACGGCTTTGAATACACTCTCGACTACGCCGAAAAAGCCGGAGACAACGACGAACTTTTTGTCTCCGAAGGTATTGAGATCTACGTCGACAAGAACAATCTCGAGCGTCTTATTGGTGCTGAAATCGATTATGTCGATGGCCTGATGGGCTCCGGTTTCAAGATCACCAATCCCAACGTCAGCACCTCGTGTGGCTGTGGAAGCTCTCACGGCTACTAACGTTGCGGTCATTGGCGGAGGCTTCGCTGGCCTTTCCGCCGCCTGGCATCTGCGTCAGTGCGGTTTACGTGTAACCCTATTTGAAAAAGATCACATCGGCGCGGGAGCCTCGGGCATTGCTGCAGGGCTTCTACACGCCTACATGGGCAGAGACGCCCAGAAAGCGTGGATGGCCGACGAAGCCCTTACTGCCACACGTGCACTGCTAACAGTATCTGCTGAAGCACTTAAAGCCCCAGTTATCGCACACAAAGGCATGCTTAGAGTAGCACTTAACGAGCGTCAACAGGCGAGCTTCTACGAGCGCTCAGAGCTCCACGACGACGTCGAGTGGTTAGATGCTACAAGCACCTCAGAACGCATCCCAGGCCTTGTTAGTGCTCCGGGGATTTTAGTGCATTCAGGGCTCTGCGTAGACTGCCCCAAATACCTCCAAGGCCTGTGGCTAGCGTGCGAGGGCGCTGGAGTAAAACGCGTCCACGAAGCTCCAGACATCACCACCTTACGCGCGCGCTTCGAGCACGTTATCGTGACTGCGGGTGCGAGTTCCCTAGATTTTCCAGAGTTAACTGAGGTTCCCCTGCGTCGCGTTAAAGGGCAGCTGGTCGTACTGAGATGGCCCGACAGCATCCCTCCCATCAAGATACCCATCAACTCTCACGTCTATATTCTGCCTCCCGACGACAGCGGTCTCTGTGTGGCAGGTGCGACGTTTGAACGGGACTACATTGACTACGAGCCATGCGAAGCCAGCGCCCGCGAGCTTCTCATGCCTAAGATCGCAAGCCTTATGCCCGCACTAGCTAGCGCAGACATCGTCGAAGTGCGGGCGGGTGTACGTGTGACGACACCGACACGCCTTCCGATTGTTCAAGAGATCGATCAAGGCCTATGGGTATTCAGCGGCCTCGGGGCTCGGGGACTTCTGTATCACGGTTTGTATGGTGAGCAGCTCAGTGAGCAGATTGTAAAAAAAGAAAAGACCAAAACGACGTAAGGGACTAAAAGGACGCTTTTTATTGTCCCTTTTGTCCCTTATGTCATTTTGGTCCCTTTTCGATCGATTAGCCTACAGCAGACACTTCGTTGCGTGTACACCACTCCCAGGCTGTCTTCATAATGGTGTCGAGGTTAGAATTCACTGGCTCCCATCCCAACACACGCTTGGCTTTGTCTTTATTAGCATACAGACAGGGGGCGTCGCCCGGTCTACGTGGCACAAGCTCTGTGGGAACTTTCTTACCCGACACCTCCTCGATTTTGGCAATGAGCTCCTTAACCGAAAAGCCCTGTCCTGATCCGAGGTTAATGATGTCGTTGGCACCTCCCTTTAGAAGGTGCTCTACAGCTCGTACGTGTCCGTCGGCAAGGTCTGCGACATGGACGTAGTCACGAATACACGTGCCGTCAGGGGTATCGTAGTCGTCACCAAAGATCTTAAAAGAGTCCGTCTTCCCAGTTACACTATCGAAGATAATAGGAATGACATGACTTGGAGGCTCGTGCTGCTCACCAAGCTCACCACCGAGGTCAGCGCCCGCAACGTTGAAGTAGCGGAAAAAGACATAGCGCAGCCCATAGGCATCGCCGAAATCCTTCATGATCTGCTCACACATGAGCTTGGTCACTCCATACGGATTGATGGGAGCCTGAGGGGTGTCTTCAGTGATAGGAACTTCCTCGACATCACCGTAGGTGGCACAGGTGCTCGAAAAGACAAAGTTGTTGATGTCGTGCTCTTGTAAGCACTCAAGGAGACGCAGTGTGCCCACAACGTTATTTTCGTAATATTTATCGGGACGTGTAACACACTCCCCTACATCACAAAGCGCGGCGCAATGTACAACTGCTTTAGGCTTATGGCGCTTTAAAACCGCAGAAACAAAGGCCTTGTCGCCGATATCACCTTCCTCAAAAGGGCCCCAGCGTACAGTCTCTCGATGTCCATTCACAAGGTTGTCTAGTGTCACCGGAACATAGCCACGCGCAGCCAACTCCTTGCACGTCTGACTTCCCACATACCCAGCTCCTCCGGTCACCAATACAACTGGCTTGTCGCCCATGCTCACGCTCCTGATTGCAAATTTAAAACTTTAACTCAGCGTAGCAGATTTGCTAGCAGCCCGCTAGCATCTAATGAAAGGTCTTTAACGTCCGATAACTCTACAGGAGACTATCCGCGATTGCGTGACCAGCTACCCACCCTGAGGTCCAAGCGTTTTGGAAGTTGAAGCCTCCGGTAACTCCGTCGATATCGAGGATTTCTCCGGCGAAGAAGAGGCCAGGATGCAGCTTACTTTGCATCGTTCTGAGGTCGACTTCTTTAAGGGCAATGCCCCCACAGGTAACGAACTCTTCCTTGTACGTCGTCTTGCCACTGATGCGGTACACATCGTCGGTAAGGCGTTGGGCAAGACGCCGCAGGTTAGGCTGGGACTCCAGGTACCATCTTTTTGTCGGTGTTAGCCCCGCGACCTCAATAAGGCGTTGCCAAAGACGTTTGGGGAGATTAAACGGGCAGATAGTCTCCATCTGGCGGCGTGTGTGCTCAGCCTGATAGTGACGTAAGGCATCGGCGCAGGCGTCGACAGTCATATCGCCGAGCCAATTAATATGTACTGACGTACGGTATGCGCAGTCGTGGAGGTGGCGGGCACCCCAAGCCGAGAGCTTTAGAATTGCAGGACCGCTAAATCCCCAATGAGTGAGAAGTAGGGGCCCGGTCTCGCTAAGCTTAGCTGTAGGTAAGGCTACTGTAGCGGACTCCACAGCCACTCCAGCAAGGTCTAGCAGTGGGCTATCGGGAATGTTGAAGGTAAACAGCGACGGTACCGTCGGCACGATGGAGTGCCCGAGGTCCTCAGCGAGAGCATGCCCACCGCGGGTACCTCCGGTAGCAAGCAGAAGAGCATCGGCACGCAGATCATCACGTTGAGCAAGCGCAAGCACATACGTCCCACCTTCAGCACAGATATTTTCTACTGCGCACTGGGTCCACAGCTCTACACCCGCTTCTTCCGCGGCTTCCATGAGGCAGCTGACGATAGTCTCGGAGTCGTCTGTCACAGGAAACATCCGTCCGTCACATTCGGTTTTAAGCTCCACACCGTGGCGCGAAAACCAGTCAACGGTATCCTGAGGTTGGAAGCGATGAAATGGCCCGCGCAGCTCACGATGGCCTCGTGGGTAGCGCGTTACAAGTTCCGAAGGCTCAAAACAGTGGTGCGTCACATTACAGCGGCCACCTCCGGAAACACGCACTTTAGCTAGGGGCTTTGCGCTCTTTTCAATGAGGATGACCCGCGCTTCAGGCAACGCTTCCGCGCAGGCAATGGCAGCAAAAAAACCTGCGGCTCCACCGCCTATAATGGCTACAGTTTTTTGAGAAAATTCCATCGTATTACTCTAGCCACTCGATGTGGCCACCATCGGTCTGATAGACTCCGAGCACGATTTTAAGCTGCCCGCTCTCCACCAGACGCTTAATGGTGGGGCTTCGTTCAAGAAGAACTTTTCGGCTATTGCGGACATGCGCACGCGTCGCAATCTCTACTGTTTCATAAATTTTATAACCTTGAGTCGCTTTAGTGGCGATCTCAACAGCAGGGTATATTTTGTCTAAAAGCTTCCCTACATTGTCTGTACCTTTCTCTGGGTATTGTTTAACAGCAGCTTGAATTGCCCCGCAGTTTTGATGACCCAGAATCACAAGCAAGGGCGTGTGTAAGTACCCGACGCCGTATTCGAGCGATGCGAGAGAACTCATGTCTATGACGTTCCCAGCAACACGCACAACAAACAAATCACCAAGACGCTGGTCAAAAATCAATTCCGGAGCAACGCGTGAATCCGAGCAAGTAAGTATTGTCGCGAAGGGATATTGCTCATCGACGAGATCTTGCCTGCGGGTAACATGTTTTTTCATGCAGCAATCACTACCTGCCGTCCAGCGGGCGTTGCCAGCAAGGAGTTTGGATAGGGATTTCTGGGCAGGAATCTGCTCGCCAGCAAGATTGCCTACTGATGTCGTGATAAACAATATTCCAAGTAATACTCTTGCTAGCACAGTCCCCTCCGTCCAACGTAAGACCTTGCAAGGTAGTATACCTGAGCAGCAAAAAAAATGCATGTGCCACTACCCGATCCATTTCATAAATGACAAGTCAGAAGACCAATGCAGAGACACCGCGCTAAATACGCCCTCATGAGGCCCGAAGGGCTGGCAAACCTGTATAGCCTGGGGCGTTGCCCCAGGAAGACAATTTGATCTCCGGAGCGCTGTAAGTGCGACACATATTTCGCGTGGATGTGTCGCACTTACAGCGCTCAGAAGGTACTTTTTACCTTTACCCCGGGCGATGCCCGGGGCTATACAGGTTGCTGGCCTTTCAGGCCGCCAAACCATATACGCTAGAAGTAGCCTGACCCGTGCGACTCAGCTTCGCGTACTTTGGTTGCTACTTTTGTAGATCACAAGGAAGATCCAGCAGCTAAGGAACGCCGCCCAGAAGCACCATGTTGAGGCGAAGTTTGCCCAATAGAGGTAACCTGCAATCGTGAACGATATAGGTGCGAAAGCCCCCAACGCCCACAACAGGGGCACCGAGGACAAAAGGTACGGCATGCTCAAAACACCCAGGTAAAACGCCCATTGTCTGTGGTCGCTATTGGCGTAGTGGATGCTGTCGTTAATGAGATGGACGTATGTGCCATGAGTAGCGAAATGCCAAATATTGAATACACTCACCGCCATCCCCACCACCAAACAGCCGTATAAGGCCTTTTTCCTCCATGGAACCTCTTCCAAAGCCAAAGCACTCAAGGAAAACCATGTTGGCCACAGGATGAACCCCAAAAAAACGTAGAACCACATCGCTGCTGTGCTAAGCATGTTGGGGGGAATATCGGCCTGAAGAAAAACCCACTGCACGCCTTCAGCAGCTTGATGGAGAGCAAACAGCAAAGGTATCACAGCAAGAGGCAGCTGCTTGGGGGTCCTGGCCTGCTTTATCGTTGCGCAGCCAATCACTCCTACTATTACAGCGGCAGTGAAGCTAGCTTCAGCAGAGTAACACAAAGGGGACCTCCTTAAGAAAGTCGAGTTCGAATGAGCGTACGTAACTTATACAGTCGTTCCAATATCTGGCTGTGGCTGTCTCCTAGGATGATAACATCTAAAAGCCCAAGAGCTTCGATACACGCCACATTGTATAACATCGCCCACCCACTACGCGTGTCAGCGCGATACAATACCTCATCTAGAGCTTGCACAACACCAGACAAGGACTGCCCATGAAGCTGGGGCAGGCTCAGCTCCTGATGCAAGAACGTATCTACTCTACAGTCTCCGAGGACACGATTCAAGAGTGTTAATGTCATCGTCGTAGATCCCCAACGACCGTTGCATTCGACATAGCGGATTTCACTTTGAGCCGGGTTAGGGCCGCAGACGATGACGTCAAAAGAACACCTCCCTATATAGCCAAGCCGCTGTAACACGCGTGTTAGCCGCCCTGCAGACCGAGTAATCCGTTCCAACACCTGCGGTGGCAGCGACGTTGTACAGCACCCGATGCAGGCAATGTCGCCGCTAGGCCCAAAGATCTGATCCGTCACAGCTTCGATAATAGGGAGCCCCACAGCGCTTGGGGGTATCCATGCGTGAACACTAGGGGATACGAGCACCTCTTTCTCCCAGACCGCCACTTGTAGGCTCACGCCTCCTGAGGGCGTCCACTCCTTTTGCTCAAGCCATTCGCGAATCCGCAGTTCCACTTCGGCACGCGACAGTCTCGCTAGCTCATGTGCCTCAAAGACTCGTGTCCCTAAGCCAGTAGCTCCGTTACTGAGGCGTATGACAGAGCGCTCTCCGCTTTGCGCTAAGTCAACGACCTTCTGCACACACGCATCTAAGTCTGCCACCTCAAACCAGCGTATCGCCCACTTCGCTCCTAGGGTAGCCTCTACGAGGCCTAAAAACTGATTTTTGTTATTGGCTAGGCGTGTCACATGAGGTAATGGCGCCAGCATTTTGAGTCCATGCCCCCACTTTTCTTCGAGGGCATGCGCCACACGCCAGGCACTCTCTGATCCAATATAGGGGTGGATGATCAAGGGGCCCTGCGACAGATACTGTTCTTCGAGGATTTTTTGTGCTTGCGGATCGTCTTGTAGGGCGCTAAAGCTCACATTAGGTTTTTCATTAGAAGGGAGAGACAACTGTATGTACTGGGGGAGATCCAGACCCAAAAACTGCTGCGCATACTCGCGATAGCCCGCCACTTCATCTATAGTCCCCACCACACAGTCAGATCCGCGCGCACGGACAAAAGCACGTCCTGTGCGCTGGATGATTTTGGGGGCGTCTTGCGTAGCAGGAAGGGAGCTATGGTTATCAATCACCAGAGCACGAGCATTTTCCGGAATCTCTGTCGATAGCTGAAGAGAAGAATATGCCGTAGTCTCTTCGACTGAGAATCTATCGCGGAAGGTGCTCGCGACTTCAGTGAGATGAGCGTCTTCTTCCGAGCTATATTTGCACGGTAGCACTGGCGCCAAAGCAAGCAAAGGCTCTTTGGACGGGGCTGCTGTTCCCAAAAGCATACTCTACCTTAAACTGAAAAAGACTGCTGGAATGCTTTTAGTAACAAAATTTTGAATGTAATGCCAGGTAACTTTCTCTTTTCAAGATATTTTCTTTTTGGCCAGATCGTGCAATGGTAGACATATGGCTGTACGCGAAGAAAAAATCTTAGAGCTGCGCGAACGCATGGCGCGCCTGGAAATCCAGGAAAAGGACCTCCTGGAGAAGTTCATCACGGGCTCGGGACGTGGAGGCCAGAAGGTCAACAAAACAAATAGCTGCGTCTATCTCAAGCACATACCTACTGGGATAGACGTGAAGTGCCAAAAAGATCGCTCCCGAGAAATCAACCGCTTCCTAGCACGCCGCGAGCTGTGCGAGCGCTTTGAAGCGGAGGTTTTAGGTAAAAAATCCCCCCAAAAGAAGCAATTGGAGAGGATCCGCCGCCAAAAAAAACGGCGACGCCGGCGCGGCGAACAAAAGAGCGAGGAAACTGAAAAATAGGAAGACTCTCTGTTCGCACACGCGACGTACTTTATCTCAATCAAATGCTATCACATGACACCCGTGGCTTGCTTGTTGGAAACTTTGGCTAAAAAGTTCGTGAGCACCAGCCAATACTGATCGGGCTCTTCAAAAAAGGAAAGATGTGCGCTGCCCTTAAACACATGAATGTCCGAGTGCGGCAGCGCCGCATGCATCTGGCGGGCATTAGCGGGTGTGATGCAGTCATGTTGCCCTGACAGCACTAAAACAGGCTGCTCAATGCGATGAAGATCCTCTTCACGACTCCAGTTTTTGAGGTTGCCAGTGAAGTAGTACTCGCTTGGGCCTTGCATATGAACATAGATGTCAGCATTGAGCTCTTCAAGCCAGTTTTCGCAGCACTGCGGCCACACATCCATGCGACAGAGGTGACGGTAGTTAAGCAGTGTCGTTACCGCCTGGTATTCGGGATGTTCGAGCGTTCCCATCGCTTCGTGGTAGCGCATCATTGCGAGGGTCTCACTGCCAAGAGCAGCGCGCAGTTCGTTGATCTGCGACAGATGAAAAGGCACATTAGAGGTGCCGTGAGATAAAATAAGGGACTTGAAATTCTCGGGGTAAGTGAGCGCGTACTCGATACCGAGAACTACTCCCCACGAGTGCCCATATAGGTGTACCTGAGGCAACGCAAGGGCTCGACGCACATGTTCGAGCTCTTCGACGTAGCGCTCTAGCGTCCAGAGGCTAAGGTCGTCGGGCTTGCTCGACGCCCCGCAGCCAAGCTGGTCATAGGCTATTACGCGGTACCCTTCCTCAGCAAGAGGGATGTGGGGCTCACGCAAATACTCGCACCCAAGGCCTGGGCCTCCGTTGACAAGGAGGACAACTTCGTCTCCACTGCCATAGCTGTAGGTTGCAAGCTCGTAGTCCCCGTAGGGAACACGGGTGATTGTTGGGTCTTGTTGGGTCATGGGAACATCTCCGTCGTGTTTATCGTGTCACCCACAAGGATAGCGTTTTGCACAACGGCGTATTACCGTAATTTTTCCCCTAGTGATGGCTTGGGGTCTGGCCTGATAAAGTGACACTTCCCCTGAAAGCAAACCAAGACGTCACCACCAGAAGCTAGAGCCAGGACACCGTAAATATTACGAAGTGTCACTTTGTCAGGCCTGACCCCAAGCTCGGACTGGGGAAAGACGCAATGGACGGGGAGAAGGACGAAAAGAATCGGGCACGCACACGGGCACGCACACGGGCACGCACACGGGCACGCACACGGGCAGGGGAAGAAGGAGGGATGGACGGCTCATCTCATCCGAACTCCAAAACTCTGTGACTCGGTGGTGATTTTTCAGACAGGGATGGAAGAAGAATCGGGCACGCACACGGGCACGCACACCGGCACGCACACGGGCAAGGGGAGGGACGCAATGGACGGGAAATTCTCGGGTACCACGCGGCGCTTGTCAAGGTCCCTTGCGCACGTTCTGAGGTCCGATGGACCGCCTTATGATAGCCCCACCCGGCAGGGTGGGGTAAGGCAAAAAAAGCATCCTGAGCGCTGTAAGTGCGACTTATTTCTCGAGCAGTCCTAGCTCTCCCCATAACTTAGAATGCTCGACAAGTTCCGCTTTAGATTCCAAGCCTAGCTTATCCTTAGCGCTATCAAGGTAATGCTCTACAGTGCGCTGTGAAAGCTCTAACTCCTCGGCGATGCGGCGGCAACTCATCGCTGACATCCCCACACACTCGCGCTCGCGGGGCGACAATCTCTCCACAGCAGCGAGCTCACCGCTTTGCCCGAGTGACGCCAAAAACTGCCACTTAAGTTCTTGTGACGCCTCCGGCACGAGATTACTCTCCTCGAAAAACCGCTCACCTTTGATGCTCCCTAGATCAATGGGATCTTCGTAAACGCGTTTTAAAATCGGTGCGGCCTCGCGATGAAAATGTGTGATAAAAGCCCTCAGCAGCGAGCGTTCATTGAGATAAAGCTGATAGATCGCCGCATTGTGGCGACGTGTCGTGAAGCCATAAAAGTGGCAGCCGTCGGGTCTTTTATCCACCATCAGCAGGCCATGGTCCATATCGAAGCCCTCGCGCCCGGCTTTAAGGACTGTACGTGCGTAGTGGTCAGAGGCTAGTGCTGGCCAAAAGAGTACGCCACTCGACTCAAAACAGCTCGGATGGCGCAGGTAGGGATCTCTCATGTAGTACTCGTTTGCTACGTAGTGCTCCGCCCAGTCAGGCCGACTTACTAGCACGCGGTACATGCCGTCGTTGTCAATATGATGATATGTAAAGTAGTTGATGCCAAAGAACCGCTGAAGCGGCTCACAGATGCGACGCATGGCGTCGTAGTTGCCGACGATGTAGCGCTCCACCACCCGCTGAAAAGAGCTTGCCATGCGCTATAATTGCCTCGTAATCAAAACTTTGCAGTCATCATAGCAGAAAACACCCTAAACATCAATTGCTGGCGGAAGTAATGGGGCGATCATGCTTTGGAGCTTCGATGCACTGTACTTACCGCGATCTACCACCTCAGCACGCACCTCAACAGAGTTTAGATCAGCAGGCTTTCTAAAACTCTGAGTCGCCTTTAAATCCACCGTAAACTGACTCTGAAGTTTGGACTTGCCGGGCTGCGAAATTCCAACAACACGCATGCCTCCAGTTACCGTCAAATTCCTGAAATCGATATGGATACGGCTTTGTCCCTCTACAGGGAGTGGACCGTCCTTCCCCATAATGGGTTTGCCTTTAGCATCGGTTTGAAACCCTTCTGCTTGCTTAAGTCTTTCTCCATCGGGCCCCGACGTGTTGATTAAGTCGTTACAAAAATCCTGACTCGAGCGGTACAGCATCATCTTCGTCAAAGCCTTAGCAAGGTCCGCATTCGATGGTTCAACAGGCAAGCGAAAGCAACTTGCAAGCGTGCTGCTCCACTCCTGTATGTCATCTTGAGGATCAAATCCCTCCAACACCTCTTCGTAATGTTCGTCAACGATCGTGTCGATTCTAATATCCCGCATCAACGTCTCAAGCTCATGTTTCTTCGATAGATATGTGTCTTTAAGTTCCGCATGCTTGCTTCTGTCGGCATCGGTTTTAGGAGGATCTAATACCCTCTGTTGATCACGAATTTCATTCAGATCTTCTTGTAGCGCTTTGTAACGCGCGTCGTTCTCAATTTTAGCATCCAGCCGCCCCACTGAATCGCTCAGCTTCACTCTAGAGCCATCCGCCCGAACGACACCTGCACTACTCCGTGCTGCCAAAGTATCGCGCTCTATTTGGCCATGAATGGCTTTTTCTGCCTCTTTTACCGCTGTTCCATCGATGGTGAGCGTCGACCCTGCCCAAGGGTTGTAGGTTCTTTCTGTTAGCACCGAAAAAGGCCTGACTTGAGTATCTTGTCGCACCTGCCGATCCATTTTGCTCGCAGGAACGGGCGTGCCTTCGAGCTCCTGAATTGTCCTCTCGATGCGATACTGCAACATTTGGTACTCAGCTTTCTTCTGTGGATTAACCGAGGCTCTACGAGAGTAGTGCGAGTGCATACGCGTTAAATGCGTCTTAAGGTCCTTCTTTTGCTGTCCAGTCAAGCTTGCCTTATTGGAATGAACGCGCATTAGGAAGCCATTCATACGGTTTCCACCCAATACATCACCGCGCTTGGCACCCTTACCCAACTTGCCGGGAGTAATCTTACGCCCTTCCCAGTACTTGTCCTTGTCGGGTTCCAGCTTCAGTTGCGCCCTACCATTCAAGTAGTCAACTGTTTGGGCGAGATCCATTTGCGGTTTTTTCGATCGACCAAATTCCATGGGCATAAAAAAAACTCCTTTTTTTATTATTATACCAATAAATAATTTAATTGTATTATTAATAAAGGATTTTATTTATGAAACCATGTAATATTATCGATCTGATTAAAAACAAGAATGAATTAATACGCCGATCTAGCACCAATCTAATACCGATTGGAACTCTTTGTATCTTAGCGCCTTTTGCTTAGCTACGCTGACTGCGGGATTTCGTTTAACTCTTCTTCCTATTCTTTCCTACTTTTCCTACATTTCCTGGCACAAAAAATAGAGTCAGGAAGTGTAGGAACAGTAGGAAAGAAAAAGGTAGTGCAAGATTCTTTCTGTAAATTCGATAAGACTGAAGGACTCAATGGAGAGTAGCGTTGCAAGCTGCGCAGCGTTGGAAGTTCTATAAATCAATGATTTTAAGGAGTTTGAAGCCCGAATACTTGCAAGGCTTCCACAAAGTCTGGGGGGAGTGGAGCTTCAAAGGACACAGTATCCCCTGAATCGGGGTGGTGGAAGGTGATCTTCCATGCGTGGAGCATCTGGCGTCTGGGCCGAGGGGTCAAACTCTGATCGCGGGCGTACTGGTAGTCGCCGGCAATGGCATACCCTAGCTCGCTTAGGTGGACACGCAGCTGATGAGTGCGCCCTGTTTTAGGTTTGCACAGTACGAGGCTAGTATCCTTGCCACGTGCGAGGCGCTCCCACCGCGTTTCGGCGCGGTGGCCTCCTTGCTTGACACTCCCCCAAAGCGTCTGTCCTTGGTAGCTGTGCACTTTATCGAGCTTGTTGATGATGGTGCCGCGGCTCTTCTCTAGTAGCCCAGCCACGATGGCGAGGTACTGCTTTTCCACATCTCGTCGCTTAAACTGCACTTCGAGATTCTGTTGTGCCTGTTCACTTTTGGCGAAAAGCATCACTCCCGACGTGTCTTTGTCTAGGCGGTGCACCATATGTACTTCACCATGGCTCTGCTGCATCTGTGTCAAAAGCCCGTCGTCACTGTCGACAGCGATGCCGGGGGCTTTGTTGACAACGAGCAGGGCCTCGTCTTCAAACAGAACTTCTGTGACTTGTGGGGTTACGGGCGCTGTAGCGGTAAACACGACCTTATCCCCGGCCACTAAAGTACGCGAGGCATGGCGTTCTGCGCTGTCGTTGACGGTGCAGGCATTGTCTTCGAGAGCGCTTTTGATGCTACGTGTGGACAGCTTCTCTGGGAGCTTACGCCCTAGGAAAGCTCCTAGGCGCAGGCCCCCCTCTTCGGGTGCTACTGTCCACGAATAAGAGCTTTTTGCTACCACAGCCCTAGCCACGTCCACCATAGGCTTCCGACACCTAGCCAGATGCCGAGGTATACGACGCTGAGGACACCGCCAGCCATCCACCACTTCTTCAGTCCTACAAAGCGATAGCCGTAAACCACAGGCGCCTGCCCAGAACTGTAGTGGGTGAGACCTCCCATCAAGCCGCTAAGGAACGCAAGGCATAGCGCAGCAAGCAGTGGAGGCGCTCCGACGCTGATACACACCATCAAGAACGGGGCATACATCGACGTCACATGTGCGGTGATACTCGCAAAGAGGTAGTGCGAGTAGAAATAGACCAACCCGAGAAGACCAAGAGCTAGTGTCCATGGGTAGCCATGAACGAGGAGGACAATCTGCTCGCTAAACCAGCTGATAAATCCAAGTTCATTGAGCCCCCCCGCCATGGTCACGAGTACCGAAAACCAGACTAGGGTATCCCAGGCCACCTCTTCGCCGATCATATCGCGCCAGGTGAGGACATTAGTCAGTAATAGCATGCCCACACCTAGAATTGCAGCGATGGTGGGGTGCAGCCCGAAAGACTTACCAAAGATCCATAAAACGAGAAGGAGAACGAAGCAGATGGCCATCATCCACTCCTGACGGCCAACTCTGCCCATAGCAACGAGGTGTTCCTTGGCGTGTGCTGCCGCTCCCGACACATCTTTGATGGTTGGAGGACATAGCCAGCTGGTAAGCCATGGAATGGCAAAGAGGCTCAAAAGCCCCGGCACAATCGCCGCCTTGGCCCACAGAGTCCATGTGATTTCGACGCCAGCATTCTGGGCAAGACCCACAATAATAGGGTTCGGTGCCATCGCAGTGATAAACATGGTACTTGTGATGACAGTGCTATGGAAGGCCGTCAGGGCTAAAAACGAGCCCATCCGTCCAGCAGTGCCGTCATCTGCAGAGCTTCCAAGGGTGTGTGACAGCGAGCGAATAATCGGCATCAAGACACCCCCAGCACGTGCTGTAGAGCTTGGAATCACCGGTGCCATCATCAGGTCACTGGCCATAAAGCCGTACGCTAAGCCCACTGGGCTGCGCCCAAAGACGTAGAGGAACATGTACGCTATCCGCGACGCCAAGCCTGTCTTAATGAAGCCGCGCGCGATAAAACACGCCAACACAATCAACCAGATCGACGGATTGGAAAAGCCCACAAACACCTGATTGACAGGCAAGGTTCCCGTCGCACCCGTGATACCAAGGGCTATTAACGCTGTCGCACCCATAGGCAGTGGCTTAACGATAATCGCGACGATAGTCGCAACGAAGATGGAAAGAAGGTGCCACGCCTGGACCGAAACGTCGTTGGGTGGTGGTATCCACCAAAGGGCAAGTCCTACTGCAATAACCAGTAGTAGTGGTCGCACTTGTACCCCAGAGGTTTTTCGCTCCGGATGGTTAGGGGCTCCAATAGGAAGTGCTTGCCCCTCGTGAAATGCCTGGCTCATTATGAATGAATTCCTCTATGCCTCACACCGCGTGAAACTGTTCATGGAAACGCATATCATTCTCCGATAACAGACGGATGTCGTGAACGCGGTGTTTGATGTTCACGATACGTTCCACTCCCATTCCCCAGGCAAATCCCGAAAACTCTTCGGGGTCAATGCCTCCATTTTTTAGCACCTCTGGGTGTATCATCCCCGAACCGAGGACCTCGACCCAGCCGCTTTTCTTGCACATGTTGCATCCCTTACCTTGGCAGAGTGAGCAGCGGATATCAACCTCCATGCCCGGCTCCACAAAAGGAAAGTAGCTGTTGCGGCAGCGGATGACAACATCGCGACCAAAGATACGCTTCAAAAACTCGTCGATCGTACCCATCAGGTCAGCGAAGGAGACATCGCGGTCGATATAGAACCCTTCGACCTGCGTAAAGAAAACGTGTGAGCGCGCAGTAATGGTCTCGTTGCGATAGCATCGCCCCGGAGCCACAACGCGGATAGGAGGACGTGAGCTCTCCATCACACGCACCTGCGTGTTGCTGGTGTGTGTGCGTAAAAGCACGTCGTCCGTGATGTAAAAGGTGTCTTGCATGTCCCGAGCCGGATGGTCAGGAGCAAAATTCAAAGCTTCGAAGTTGTAGTAGTCGGTCTCAACGTCAGGACCCGTCTGGATCGAGAAACCCATTTCGACGAAGGCATCAAGAATCTCGTCCAAGGTAGCACTCACAAGATGCTTGCGCCCAGGGTAGCCGCGGCGCCCTGGAAGAGTGACGTCTAGGCGCTCAGCCTCCAGTCGCGACGCCTGCTCCTTGCTGTGAAGAGCTTCGTAGCGCGCGTCGCAGGAGGTCTCAAGTTCTTGCTTCAAGGTGTTGATGTCCTTGCCTGCAGCGCGCCGTGCATCGGAATCGAGGTCGCGCAAGCGCTTCATCAGGTCCTGAACCGGGCCCTTGCGTCCCAAAAAGCGCACTTTGACGTCTTCGACATCACGTGTCGTCGTCGCGGCCTCTAGCTTACTCAAGCAGTCGGCTCTAAGCCCGTCAATTTCCTGTTGCACTCTGCGCTCCTAATTCACCAACCCATAATGACAAAAAAGCAGAACCCTCGACCGAGCCGTGGGTTCTGCGCACTTTTTACAGTCTTGTGATCAGCCGAAACTGAACTATACCAGCGCTTCCTTAGCCCTTCCTGCCACAGCAGCGAAGCTGCTAGGATCTCGGATGGCCATATCAGCAAGCATTTTACGGTTCAGCTGGCAGCCTGCTTTACGGAGGCCGTCCATGAATTTGCTGTACGAAATGCCGTTGATTTTGGAAGCGATCCCAATACGGGTAATCCAAAGGGCTCTAAAGTTGCGTTTGTTATGCTTACGGTGCTCGTAGTTGTAGGCCATGGCCTTCATTACGGCGCCTTTAGTCAAACGCAGGTGATTTTTACGGTCTCCCGTAAAACCTTTGGCTGCCTTGAATAGTCTTTTCTTTCGGCGATGTCTCGCGACTGCGTTAGTTGCTCTAGTCATGATATCTCTCCACGCGCACAGTTATGCGTTTCTAGTCGCGTTGTTATACTCCCATCTGGATTTTGTACATCTTCAGCTGACCGTCAGATACTAGCGCGGGCTTGCCAAGTTGGCGTTTGCGTTTAGAGGTTTTTTTGGTGAGGATGTGTCGCTTGCCAGGGCGTCGGCGTAGCAACTTTCCCGTTGCGGTGACTTTGAAACGTGATGCCACGGCTTTGCGGGTCTTCATCTTAGGCACTGTGTGATCTCCTGTTTCTTGCTATACAAGCTATATGACGTTATCACTTAATTGCGGCACCTTGGTCAATATTGCCTTGACCCTCAGCACTCTAAACTCTGTAGCCTCGCGCCCATCAACATTCAGTGAAAAGACGGGCTATCCCAATGGGAATTCGCTTAGATGATGCCATTTCAAGCAATTGATTGCAACACGCTTTTCAGTCTTAATCTCGCCGCGGGTAGCCAGAAAACGACAAAAAAAGGGACGCAAAAGACAAAAACGACATAAGGGACAAAAAGGACACAAATATTTATGCTTGCCCCCAATGTCTAGACAAAAATCACCTTAGGTTTTGTCCGAGCTCAGGTATAGATCAGTTTAGGTTTACCAACAGGTCCCCCTCCCCCCGGGGGGAGGGGGAAATCAAAAAAAATAGTTACTCATGCCGCAC
>JAJFMA010000154.1 GCA_021772415.1 Chlamydiota bacterium | reverse complement strand
CTCCTCGAGATGATTGAGGACGGCAGTGTCGATGGTGATGCCTACTCCGATGAGCAAAAGGAGCAGTGGACACAACAGGTGGAAATGGCGCGTGAAGGTCTAGAAGGGCGTATCGAGGGTATGGGCACCCATGTCATGCTTGATCACGTGTCCGTGGTCGATGCCTTCGATGAGCTCGGACATATCATTGATATCGATGATGCCGATGACAGTGTGATTCCAAACAGCCTCAGTCAAGGCCTCGAGGTGCTTGAAAATGATGCCGACGCCACTGAGCAGTTCCTAGAAACCCTAGATGAACAAGCCCAAATGATCATGGGACATATCAGCGCATTAGTAGACGCCGCCACAACAGAGCATACTAAAGATGCCGCTCTGAGTATGGGAGCGAGAGCGCTATTCGGTACCGATGACCCCACCGATCAGCAGATAGAGGCCGTTGAAGCAGCGTGCGACGCCATCCGTCCTACAGCCCTCGCTAATGCTGCGGGACGGGCCTTTGAGCTCGGACGCCACAGCCAAGGGGTGGATCTTGCCTATCAGGCATGTTCCGGAGGCGACTACAGCCAAGCGCTGCGTGCTGGGCGCCTTCTTGAGCTAGGTATCGTAGCCCCCAAGGACGATCAAACAGCCGCTAACTTCTTAAAATTTGCAGCAAAGGGAGATGACAAAGCTGCAGCCTTGTTCAAGCAAGGCCAGGCTTTCGAAGCTAGTGACAAGCCACTTTCTGCTGCGGCTTTATACAGGAGGGCCATCAAAGAAGACGGTAACCTGCAAGCTAAGGCGGAACTATTACGACTCATAGACGATCCTGACAACGGCGTAAATGCTAAGGATGGCGACGATGCGGATGGATGGCGACATGAGCTACTTATGGCTCAAGATCCATGTGTTTTCCAACTCTCCGCCGGAGCCAATCAAGCTGCAAGGAACGAAATGGATATGCTTCGAGCCTACGGCCTGCTAGAACACCTAACTAGCGTTCAAGAAGAAGATAGCGTCATTCCTGGAGGCGTTCAAAATCTTGTTGCACAACTTGGTGGCGATGACGCCGAGCCCAATTACGCACTTACGGACAACGAAGGCTTGGCACGCCTCAAGCAAGTGCTAGCTCTCGTTGCTAAGGCCAATGACGACGGCTATGCGGAGCTAAGCGCTCCCGCTATAGCAGCCGGAGCGCGCTTGATATTTGGCGTGTCCAATCCCACTGACGAACAATTGGCCGGTGTTCGCAACGCTCTCGCGTTGGATATCCCCAATGAGGTTCCGGAACTTGTTGTTGAAGATCTACCTCTTGATGCCCCAGAAGTCCCGGCCTATGATGACCATATTGGGGACGACCTCATGAAACTTGCTTGGATTAAAGAACTCAGAGCAGATGCTGATAGTGATGAATTGACAGCAGACCGAGCTTTGGAGCAACTAACATTCACCAGTGAAAACATAGAATCACCGTTCATGCACCGTTTGGCCAGTCAAACTGTGGATATAATGATGGATGAGGATATTGATCCTAAGTTGGCTCTCGAAAATATGGACGCTGATGCCTTTGAGAATTGGCTAGAACCCATTCTTGTCCTCATGGATACAGCTTGTGCCGACGGAGAACCCACCGACGAAATCATTGAAGCGGGAGCACGTATCGTCTTCGGCGACAAAATGAACGATGCCGAGGAACGCGATGATCTGCTTTTTGCGACGCGTCAAGCTTTAGTAGGATACAATCGGCTCGAATAGTAAGGCCAATCATCGCGCACCCCTTCGGGGGTGTAAAGAAATTGCTGGTGGTGACGAAATGACCATTATCCCACATGAGTTCGCACAATTTCCGGCGGCCTGAAAGGCCAGCAACCTGTATAGCCCGGGGAAGCTTTAAAATACACTCTGAGCGCTGTAAGTGCGACACATCCATGCGAAACATGTGTCGCACTTACAGCGCTCAAAAGATTAATTAGCCTACCTGGGGCTATGCCCCAGGCTATACAGGTTACAGCCCTTCGGGCCTAAAAAAAGTAACGTTGCATTCTTTTACACTCTCGAAGGGTCGACTTATTGTAGCCCCACCTTTCCGGGTGGGATAATGCAAAAAAGCGCCCTGAGCCCCATTAGGGGCGGCCTGTGTCCCCAGCAAATTAAACCGGTACTTCTCACTGTCCCTTCCCTTCTCACTCCTCCTTGCAATATCATCGCGTAGGAAGCTGTGAGAAAGGATGGTGACATTGTGATAGCTAACGGAACTAGTAATTGTTCGAGCTTGTTAGATTATGAAGGAACTCGGTTGAGCTAACGGCTTCTTTCATGCTGCGGACGCTCAGCGTTGAACCATCATCAAGTTTGAAGGTATGGTCCATAAGCTTACATCCATCTTGCGTCAAGATGGCCCAGCCCTTGCGCTCTTCTTCCGTAGGTTCCTCGTCATGAATAAGCTCGTTAATTTTGATGGTGCCCGCTGGGGGGTGGACTGCGTATACGTTCATCACCTTCTCGAGAAACTTAGATGCTTCATCATTACTATAAGCAGATTTGCTGGCAGAGTGCGCCGTGGTGAAGAGTAGGGCACGAAATGCTCTGGTGACACATGGACTACAGACGGGGTTACGACCTGCGGGACCGCCGAAGGTCTTCCAGATCGCGTTATCAGCCATGGAGTGCTCGCCCGTTCCTTCAAGTCCGTTATTCAGTAAGTCCTTTATGAAGGCTACTCCTCCTGGGTTCAATTTTATGTCTTTGGGTTCTTTTTTAATCTGCTTGGGCTCCCTAGCGCCATCAGAACCTGTAACGGTGCCATTTCTGGAAGTGCTGGTGCGAAACAGACGGGTAATCACATAGGTGACTACGCTTGTAACGACGACAGTTGTGGTCACGAGCAAAGCCAGGTTGACGCTTTCGCTACCCGAGAAAATACTGCCTGATGCTGCTTCATCAACGCCGTCTTTGACAGTTTCAGCGCCCGCTTCGACTGCATACATGAAGAAAGAAAGAGCGCTTGTAGTAGAGTAAATAGGAAAATTCATCATTATAACATCCTTATGGTTAAAGTTAATAAAATTAATATTCAATATTACAGAGTATTAATAATTAACAGCAAGATAATTCATTATATTTGTTAAATAACTAAAGATCTGTTCCGGTAAGTGCTGAATTGCCGGCTTGGACCGCCATATCGCACCCCTTCAGCTTCGATAAGCTGATATATTGATCCAAATTAACTCTTCAGAAGCTTGACTATTGTAGAGATCTGAACAAAAATTTTGGGTCCTTTGGGTCCATTACCCTTTTTCCCCGTGTTTTACGTCGCAGGCGGCGGCGTAGACGCATGGATGTAGCGTGCGATGATCTGTGCGGCGAGGTCTGCGGTGCGCCCATCGCTGTCGAGAGGCGGCGCCAGTTCGACGACGTCGAGACTGATGACTTTGCCGCTGCGGGCGGCGTATTCTAAAATCGGCAGTAGCTGCCACGGTGTGATTCCCAAGGCTTGAGGGGCGCTGACACCTGGAGCGTAGCAGGCGGCGAGAACATCGAGACAGATGGTGACATAAAGTCTATCGCAGCGGTCTAAAAGGGCCTCTACAGCGGTGAACGCGCGTTCCATTTTTCCGGCGTGAAGCTCTTCGGCTGTCACGGTTGTGACGCCCAATTCCTTGGCAGTGTTAACAAGTAGCTCCGTGTTCCCAAACTCTTGGATTCCGATACAGGTGTAGTCGAAGTCCAGCCCAATATCCATGCGTTGCTTGGCAATCTGCTTAAAAGGCGTACCTGAAGACCCTTGTCCCTCAGGCAATAGCGGACGTAGGTCGTAGTGGGCGTCGAAATTCAAGATACCCACACGTTCCATAGGGCGGGCGAGAACAATCCCTTGATAGTGTCCCCAGGCAGTTTCATGGCCGCCACCAAGAACGATAGGGCGTAGCTTTTCCTGGTGCATGCGCGCAACTACACCGGACAGACCCTTTTGGGAGGCTTCCATATCGTGGTCTAGGCAGACGACGTCTCCCACGTCAAAAAGTGAGACATCTCCATTCAAATGGACGGCAAGTTTTCCCAGTGCTCGCCTAAGGGCTTGTGGCCCTTCCGCCGCTCCCGGACGCCCCTTGTTGCGGCGCACGCCTTCGTCACAGGCAAAACCAACAAGACCGAAATTGAGAGCCTTTTTGGCTTCTTGAGGAAAGTCTTCTTGGAGGTCAAGAATTTGAACAAGCTCATGGAAGCGTGGAGCTCCAGGGCCGTCCGAGCGCCCTTGCCAATAGGAGCTGTGGCTGCGCTTATAGCGCTCGTTCCAAAACGTTTCTTCCGGCAAACTTCTTTCCTCCAACAAAAGTCATCGAAGGCGTCATGGCCCCCTGGTGATACAGGATTTCGCGCCAGTCCCCGGTAGGCCAAACGACTAAATCCGCACGTTGACCCGACAATAGCATTCCTCGGTCCTTGAGGTCTAGAGCCCTAGCGGCACGCTGTGTGATGGCTGCCCAAGTTTCCGCCATCGTAAGCGTTTCCGCTGCCCCAAGGAGAGCTGCCTGAGTGAGTAGCTGCCCCATGGGTGCTGATCCTGGGTTCCAGTCCGAGGCAATAGCAAGAGGAAGGCCTGCATCAAGCGCCTTTCGCGCATGAGGAAAAGGCATTCCCAACCCTAGTGTCGCCCCTGGGAGCATGACGGGTATAGTCCCGCTCCTTTGTAATGCGGCAAAATCGCTATTATCAGACTGTTCTAAGTGGTCGACACTTAGGCAGCCAAGTTCTGCTGCCAGTAGGGCTCCTCCGCGGGAGAATTGGTCGGCATGGACGGTGAGTGCGAAACCCATCTTTTTTGCATGCGAAAGGTAGCTGCGCGCTTGGTCGATGGAGAAGGCGCCCTGCTCAACAAAGATGTCAACGCGGCTTGCCAAGTTCTCATTGAGTACGATGGGCAATAGTTCTTGCTTGATGTATTCGAGGTAGGCGTCATGGTTCGCGGCTTCGGGAGGCATCATATGAGCTGCCAAACAGGTCGCTGCGATAGCGAGTGGGTGGTCGGCGGCAGCGCCTTGGATCGCGCGTAGCATTTTGAGCTCGTCGTCGACATTCAAGCCGTAGCCGCTTTTGACTTCTACTGTTGTTATCCCTTGGGCAGCGAGAAGATCGAGCCGCTTTAGCATCCCGTCGCGCAGCTCGTCTTCTGTGGCTGCACGTGTCTGCCTCAGCGTATCGAGGATACCCCCGCCCCGAGCGGCTATTTCTTGGTAGGGCGTGCCGGCAACACGGAGTGCATAATCTCGGGCTCGGGAACCTCCGAAGCAGATGTGGGTATGGGCGTCGACAAGACCAGGTGTGGCCACTGCCGGTGTGGTGATGTTATCGGTTGGGATGTCACGTGCAGGTGTGGTGGTGATGTCAGTGATCTGTGTGCCTTGAACTACAATCCATGCGTTCTCGATGACCTGCAGGGCTTCGTCGGTGATAGGACCTGCTTTTGGAAGCCCCGAGAGCGTTAGTACTTGAGTGAAGGGTCCAATTTGTAGGAGAGTGTTGCTAGACATATCTGATTAAAGCTCCAGTTTAAAGCGCTGCGCTATTTCCTGTGCGTCTTCGTATCCCGCATCAGCATGGCGGATGACTCCCAGTGCCGGATCATTATGAAGCACACGTTTGAGGCATGTGTCAGCGCGGTCACTTCCATCACACACGATGACCATGCCGGCGTGTTGTGCGTAGCCCATGCCGACACCGCCTCCATGGTGAAAAGAGACCCATGTGGCGCCTCCGGCGGTATTAGCCATCAGGTTGAGTAGTGGCCAGTCGCTGATGGCGTCGCTGCCATCCTTCATCGCTTCAGTTTCCCGGTAGGGTGAGGCTACGGATCCGCAGTCGAGGTGGTCACGTCCAATGACAATCGGGGCTTTGAGAACTTTACGGCGCACAAGGTCATTAAAGAGAAGGCCGGCTTTGACGCGGTCGCCGAGACCCAGCCAGCAGATGCGTGAAGGAAGGCCTTGGAACGCGATTTTGCTCTGGGCTTCTCTAAGCCAACGCACTAGATGGGCGTCATGTTGGAACATCTCAATAAGGGCTTCGTCAGTGCGATGGATGTCCTCAGGGTTCCCTGATAGCGCCACCCAGCGAAAAGGGCCTTTGCCTTCGCAAAACAGTGGCCTGATGAACTCCGGCACGAAACCTGGGATGTTGAAAGCGTCTGTGGCACCGCCCTGTCTCGCAAATTCGCGCAAGTTGTTGCCGTAGTCAAACGTGATGGAGCCGCGTTTCTGCAGAGTAAGCATCGCTTTGATATGCAGGCGCATGCTTTCAAGAGAAAGCTTCCAGTATTTCTTGGAGTCGCTGGTGCGTAGCTCAGCCGCAGCTTCGAGGCTGTAGCCTCGTGGAATGTATCCATTGAGGGGATCGTGAGCCGAGGTTTGATCGGTGAGGACATCGACATCGACACCATCGGCAATAAGGCGCTCTAACGTTTCGCCGATGTCTGCGACAAGGCCTACTGACAGCGCTTGCCCTTTTTCTTTGGCGTCTAGGACCCAAGCCTTAGCCTCGTCGTAGCTGCGTGTCATCTTATCGATGTAATTTGTCTCAAGGCGCTTCTCAATGCGGGATGCGTCGACGTCGACACCCAAGAAGGTTGCGCCATTGAGAGTAGCAGCAAGAGGCTGTGCGCCGCCCATGCCGCCAAGGCCTCCTGTCACTACAAGCTTGCCTTTAAGGGTGCCGTCGAAGTGCTTACGTGCTAACGCGCCAAAGGTCTCGTAGGTGCCTTGAACAATGCCTTGCGAGCCAATGTATATCCAGCTGCCGGCGGTCATCTGACCGAACATAATCAGGCCGCGCTTATATAGGTCGTTGAAGACATCCCAGTTCGCCCAGTGCGGCACGAGGTTGCTGTTGGCAATAAGAACGCGTGGCGCTTCCGAGTGCGTCGGCAGCACAGCTACGGGCTTGCCGGATTGGATCAACAGGCTCTCGTCGTCTTTGAGCTTTAACAGCGATTCGATAATTTGCCTAACACATTCGGGATTGCGCGCCGCTTGCCCCGTGCCGCCGTAGACAACGAGTTTCTCTGGGTCTTCGGCAACCTGAGCATCGAGGTTGTTGAGAAGCATACGCAAGGGCGCTTCGCTCTGCCACGAACGCGCATTAAGGACAGACCCGCGCGGAGCTCTGTAGCGGGGATGACTTGCATAGTGCTCCAGAAATGTTCCAAGCTTAGAATCTGCTTTAGTGCCAACCATAATGATCTCCTAGATGGGGATATACCGTGTCATTGCTGACCTCTTGTCGCAAAATACGGCATTTTTTGCCACATGTAGCAGGCTATATGCCGCGATCTATGGACGGGATGGACGGGATGGACAGGATGGACGGGATGGACGCAAAGAATCGGGCACGCACACGGGCACGCACACGGGCACGGGAGAAGGACGGGATGGATGCAAAGAATCGGGCACGCACACGGGCACGCACACGGGCATGGGAGAAGGGCGGGATGGATGCAAAGAATCGGGCACGCACACGGGCACGCACACGGGCACGGGAGAAGGACGGGATGGATGCAAAGAATCGGGCACGGGCACGGGCACGCACACGGGCACGGGAGAAGGACGGGATGGATGCAAAGAATCGGGCACGCACACGGGCACGGGAAAAGGGCGGGATGGATGCCAAATTTTCGGGTATCACGCGCTGCTTGTCAAGAATCCTTTGCGCTTATTCTGAGGCCCGAAGGGTCGACTTATTGTAGCCCCACCCGGAAGGGTGGGGTAAGGCCAAAAAAGAACTCTGAGCCCTGTAAGGGCGACTTGTGGCCCCAGTTCGTGACATTCACTAACTCACTCGCTCACTCACTGATATTCGTAAGCACTTCCCGTGCCGCGGCAAAATCCTCGGCGATGATGCGGTCCTCGGTCATCGTAGGTACCACGTTGCGAATGGCATCGTAGAGTCTTTGCGACCCCTTTCC
>JAJFMA010000153.1 GCA_021772415.1 Chlamydiota bacterium | reverse complement strand
CTCAGAGTGTATTTTGAACCTTCCCCGGGCTACACCCGGGGCTATACAGGTTGTCAGCCCTTCGGGCCTCAGGACGGATTTCTTTTTGAGACAAGTCGACTGCTGCGAAGCCTACCCCGCCCATTTCTTTACACTCTCGTAAGGCCGGCTCATAGCTCACAGATACTCATGAACCGCTTATGGAGCCACGAGTCGGCCTTACAGGCCTAAGATTTTTTTTGAATCTTACCCCACCCTCCCGGGTGGGGCTACAATGAGACGCCCCTTCGGGTCTTATGAACAATTTATCGTGATTTATATCCTTGTGGCATTTCTTGACACTCTCTGCAGTACCCCAGGCTTCGCCCGAGGCTATACATCTTACTGGCCTTTCAGGCCGCCGAATCAAAATGCTAGCTTGGATTAGAGTAGCGAATTAAGAAGTGTTTCGAGTTTGCTCCTCTATTTCCTGACTCTCTCTGCAAGGCTCAACATCTTTTTTACGTCTTCCCCGTGCTACATCCGAGCTCAACGCCGTCGTGCCTCGGTAGCTATTTATATTTTCGATTCCACAGTAATTCCAGGTAATGCTATACGAATTTTTTTAATCCCCGTGGCCGATCGGGTTCCAGTTAGAGAAAGCAAACCTAGAGGTGCTTGATGAAATATGCGTATGAGTTCATTGGAACGTTCTTCCTGATCCTAACCATTGGGTTAACGGTGATAGAACCCAACAGTGCAGGCGTCTTAGCGCCCATAGCTATTGGATCGGTACTTGCGGTCTTGGTGTATGCAGGAGGACATGTCTCTGGGGGACACTACAATCCAGCAGTGTCACTCGCGGTCTTTCTTCGTGGCAAGCTCTCTGCGAATGATCTGGGTATTTACTGGGTAGTACAGGTAGCAGCCGCTGTAGTAGCGGCTTATGCGACGCTGTGCTTCAAGGGTGGCCCTATCGTTGAAGCAGGCAATCCCGAAGTCCTACATGTGCTGATGGCCGAGTTTCTGTTTACCTTTGCACTCTGCTTCGTCGTCTTGAATGTTGCGACCGCCAAAGAGACCGAAGGGAATTCCTACTTTGGCCTCGCGATCGGTTTCACTGTCATGGCAGGAGCCTTTGCCGTAGGACCGCTATCCGGAGGCGCCTTCAACCCTGCCGTCGCCATTGGGATCACTGTGATGAATCTCAGCGTCTGGGCAAACATCTGGACATTCATCCTCGCCAACCTATTAGGTGGCGCTGCAGCAGCCTATGTCTTTAAGGCTGCACACAGCGGAGACTAATCTTTACGCGGTGGGGCATCTGCCCCACCGCGCCTATACACCTGCCAAAAGTCAACGTCGGCACCCAGAAAACTATTCATTTACACAAATCAACAAAATGAACTATTATTATTTTTATATTAAAAACAGCCGTATATTATGTTTATTAATTACATTCACTCAATCCACTTTACTATCACTAAATCGCTGACCACTTGCGAAACTATTGGCAAACCCATTTATGAGCTTACGCAAGCTCTTGTACGTCCTGTGGCAGAGACTGTGACGTCGGTAGCATGTAGCTATGCGCTTGAAGCTGCATCCGCGTATATCTCTCATCAAGACGACAGAAGCTACCCCGTGACACTGCTCAGCCAAGCGCTGTTCAGCGTCCTTACCGGAGTTGTCGTCATACAGCTGGTCGCGCGCTGTGTTAAACGACCTGGGGACAGTGACAGCTCTGCCGAAGACCCGGGCGATACATTACCGGCTTTTGAACACGACTTAAGTGATGACACTCCTGCAAGTGTCTCTGAATTCAATGAAGCTGTGGGGCCTCACAAGTGCAGCACTCTTAATCGCGACTTCGGCGCTCTTAATGACACGATAGATGGCGTACAAGATGTGATTCCTGGGCTTACCTTTGATGATTCTATCACCGACTGCAGTCCTCAGATGACAAAACTATTTCGCCAACAGCTGCACGCTCTTTTCACGCCTAAAGCCGTCGATGCGATGCACACGAGAGAGTACTTGCGTGCTGGAGCGCTTATGCCTGATATCATCAGTAGGGCTATAGCTCGACGTGATGATGGCGAGCTGGATTTCGAAGCCCTTTGTACCGATGCCGCCATAGACCTTCTGCTGACCCCTGGGGACTATACAACTCTCAAAGGTCGCAGAGTGAAGCTAAGTAAGCAGTGCATGGACGCTAGAGGCGAACTCAATCTACCTGTATTCCTCAAGTTGATCTATTCTATGACCGGCAAAATAGAGGGAACTCTTGTGCACAAGATGCATACCAAGGGCTTTAGCAAACGGGCGATAAAAATGACGCTATTTGTCATTTTTTCTGTGGCAACAGAAAACACCCACAACCTACTTCAAGGCGCATCCTTGATAGCCCAAAACGATCCCGCACTACGCTTACAAGCTCATAAAGAAATCAATTCTCTGATCCAAGAGGGGTGCGAGCCACATGAAGCCTATCGCCAGAGCGAAGCGGTAAAGTCCATTATCGCAAAATCGATGCTGACACAGCCTCCTGTGTCCACGATCGAACGTAAGACCGCTAGGGGAACAATAACACTCCCCATAGATGCCCTTACCGAAGACCCTGAGGTTAGAGAACAAGCGTCACAATGTCACGATAGCCACGGCAATGTCACCATGCCGAAGCACTGGCCCGACGTGGCGTGGAAGGGCTTTGGACATGGGACACACATCTGTCCTGGGTGGAGACAATCCCAGGCTGTCGTACATCAATGCATTGGCTACCTAGTCCACCACTATCAGTTCAATCCCAAGTGGAACCGTTGGATGGCCCTAATAAGGTCGTAAAGACCCCAAAGAGCTGACAAGATGCATAGCCTGAGGCGTAGCCCTAGGTAGGCCTAATAGGAATTTAAAGCCCTGCAGAAAGTGTCAGGAAACCTCGCAGGCACTTCAAATACGTGCGCGTTTTCATGAGGCCCAACGGGTCGTCTTATGATAGCCCCACCCGTGAGGGTGGGGTGAAGCGTAGGAAAATCGGAGGTCTGTAAGGTCGACTCATGGCTCCAAAGGTATTTGTGGACGATGAGCCGGCCTTACGCGAGTGGCAAGAAATCGCCGCGACTTTACATTCTCTACATAAGCATTAAATAATCAGAGGCATACATTAATAGCGCGAGCGAAGCGAGGGTCAAAGAGATCATTTAGACTGAGAAGGCACTATCTAGTAACTTAAACAGAGATTGGAACGATTACATAGCCGACAATCATGACGTAGTGGCAGGCGCTCCCTCCTAGGACAAACAAGTGCCAGACAACGTGATTGAAGGGTATACGATCGAGAAGGTAGAAGATGGCTCCAGCGGTGTAAGTGACACCTCCAGCGACAAGCCAGTAGAGCGCTTCGGAGGGAAGGGCGTCGGACAATGGAATAATCACCGCAACTCCTAGCCACCCCATCAGCATGTAGGGGATTGAGGAGACGAGGTCCCTCTCTATTGTAAACAGAAATTTTAGAGATATTCCGACTACAGCAGCAATCCATATAATGCTAAAAATCGTCCATCCGAAAGCGCCGCGTAAGGGCCCAAGCGTCAGGGGTGTATAGGTCCCCGCGATCATGAGATAGATGCAGGCGTGGTCGAGAAGACGCAAAAATGACTTATTCTGATGAGCCTGAGAATAATGGTATATGGTCGAGGCGCCGTAGACCGCGACCAAGCAGCAGCCGTAAATAATACAGCCCATTTGCAGCAGAACCGAGCCGACGAGCTGTGCTTGAACGGCTAGGTAGGCAAACCCCAGAATACTCAGGAAGAACCCGAGGGCATGCGTGACAACATTCCACTGCTCCTCGATCTCTGTTTGCCCTGACACCGGACATTTAACAGCGACGGAGCCGCCCAATTCACGAAGGTCACTCTGATTCATCTCCACCCTCTATGTTCTGGTAGATGTTCACTCAGCCCGATTATACAAAATCGGGGGATTTTGAGGACTGCAGCTCCATTACCGGTGTGCGATAGCCGCGAAGGTACCGCTAAAGATAACGCACGGGTCTTTAGGCTCGCCGACGGTCGCGTCGAGGGTGATGCGAGCACGCCCTTTGCGCTTTAGCATCGTGAAAAAGCGCTCCCACTGGCTAGCATCATCACAAATGCAAGAGGCCTCGAAATCGTGTTTAACAGGACGCAAGTAGGAGATGTCGCCGTGGGTGATCACAATGTCAGACGACTGGGTGAGCTCCATTAGATTCACATAGACTAAGCTCCAACATGCGAGCGTTGCGACGACACCTAAACTCCCTCCGAACACCGTCGATTTGTGGTTAATATTT
>JAJFMA010000152.1 GCA_021772415.1 Chlamydiota bacterium | reverse complement strand
AACGGGGCGGCTTGTGGCCCCGGTTCATGGCTCCGGAGAAGAACGTGCTTCGCATTACTCATAGCATTGGATAAAACGCTCTGTGTCGGTTTAATCCGCTGGGGCCACAACCCGCCCCTAATGGGGCTCAGGGCGCTTTTTTACTTTACCCCACCCTCACGGGTGGGGCTATCATAAGGCGGCCCGTTGGGCCTCATGATCGAACTCACTGCGTTTGATTGAGGATGCCAAAAGAACCTCTGTTCGAATATCTATTTAAGAATTTTGGGTAATGACAAGGGCGTTGCCCTGGGCTGTAACATCTGAGCCCTTCGGGCTAAAAATGAACATATTGAGGTTTGCTAACAATCTCGTAGGGGCGACACTGCTTAAGCAGACACGGAGAGTAACAAGAAGACATCGCTAGCTTGCTATCCTTGCCATTTTTCATCGGTGAGCTGTAGGGAACGCTGTCTCTAGAAATATCCTATCCAACAGAGGAAGAGGCCCAAAAGAATATAGATGGGCCCAAACACACGCACGTTTACTTTTTCTAGGTACCACTCGGAGAATTTCTCTGCGTAATCAGGAAAGACAATAAACAGAACACCTTTGATAAAACTCGCCCATCCTATGACGGTGATAATCACAGGCCAGCCCAAGACCCAGACGTTGTGGGAAGTCACTAGCAAAAGCCCGATAATGAACGCCATCAAACCGCCGAGATATAGGGCAGATTTCACCTTAAAGAAGTCTGCAGCCATCTCCTTGATGTAGCTAGGATTGCGTAGCAACGCCACCCCAGCAACCACCATCCAAATACCCACAATTTTAGCCAAATACACTGAAAGATCCATAAGTCGCCATCGCCTCGAAATTCTAGTTAATTCCCTTGTAGCACAAGCTAGCCACAAGCGACAAAAACTAAATTTAACTCGTACTCACGAGATTCTTCAAGCCATTGCGCCTAGTCTATCGACTGTAGGTCTTTGTGATTTTCAATGGGTTGCACAAATTTACTCAGGAGCTGCGAAACTTATATGCTTCCAAAGAGCCGCTGGGCCCTGCCCGAGGCGCCAAAAGCCCACGGATTGAATACCCATCGTTTTGTAGGCGTCTAGTTTGCTATCCAGAGATATCATATCTTCGTAATAGACGACTCCCTCCACGGTCTCTTCAAAGCTAAAGTGAGGAGTCCCGTCACGTTTACGTTTAACGGTGGAATGTACCTGTTTCCATAGTTCTAGTGTTTCTGGATACTTGAGAGCACGTGCAATTCTCTTTGGCTGCCACACGCGACCATACAGCGGAATACCCATCACGAGCTTGTCGCTAGGGATTTGCTGCTGTGCAAATGCTCCTACCTTTTGACACCATGCCGTAGACGCTATCTCTCCTGGAGAACCTGAGCTCCAGTGTTCATCATACGCCATAATAAGTACACGATCGACGATTTCTCCAATTGCTTTATAGGGGTAGCCATCGTGCATCTCTTTTACGCGAGCAGGTAGCGCAACACTGAGCAGTTTACGTTTTGGTAGGCGGCGACGCAGGTCCTGTAGAAATGCTGTATATGCTTCTGCTTCTTCGGGACGAATGGACTCAAAATCTATCTGCACACCGTCATAATCAGTAGAGACAAAAATAACATCCTCGAGAAGGGAGTCTCGCGTTTCGGAATCTTTGCGCAGACACCAATACATCAAGGATTTGTTGAAAGGCGCTGACACCACACAGTGCACACGCGTACCAGGAGGCGCTTTACCACGCACCTTCGATGGATCCATCGAAGTAGTAATACGCCCTACGTCATTAACCACCACGCTAAAGTGACCCACATCCGTAATAGGCATGTCTGAGCGAAGGTTCTTTTCCTCGCCGTGGTAAACGTAGGCCCACACCTCGTTAAACGAGGCATTTTTCGGTTCAGCAATCAAGCTGCACGTGGGAAGCAGCAAACAACAAAGAGACAACACGCAACGCATAAGACAACACTTTTTAGGGTTAACACCACAAGCATAACCCACCACCCACACACGGTCAATAGAAGCTAGAGCATAACGTGAATTTGGCGTCACTCGTCTCAATCATATCTATGTGCTACAATTTTTGGGCTAAAGACCCCATTTACCTAAAGAGTACGATATGTCACCAAAACCCATCCCCTCTACTAGCGAAGATCATGGCGTCGCAGCACTTAGAGACACAGATCTGACTGTCTATAGCGTAGGTATCTCCACGGCAGGTTTTGCGGAAATACGCATGGCAAAAGCAGTGCCACAACGAAAAATCGTCGCGACCACCATCAGCCAAAAGGGTGCAGAATATACTCGTCGACTGTGTGCACAAGAAGACGTCTCAGACCAAATCTCCGTACACCTCGAAGATGTGAGAAAGCCACTACCTCATAAAAGCGATAGTTTCGACTTCATCTATGCTAGGCTCGTCCTCCACTACCTGCCAAAAGCTGATCTCGACAATGCTCTAAAGGAGCTATATCGCGTGTTAAAACCTCAGGGTCGCATCTTTGTTGTGGTTCTCTCGACCGACTGTAAAATCATACAGGCCCCAGGAGCTAGTCACAATCCCTCGACAGGCATGACAACCATTCTTTTGAACCAAGGCCCCTATTCACGCTATTTCCATACGGAGAGCTCAATATGCGCTCACCTTGCGAGCGTCGGGTTTTCGATCCAAAGCACACAGTCGTACCAAGAAGTTCTTTGCTCTGACTATGATAGGCAACATTTGTCAGACACGTCGTGTAACCTGATCGAATCCATTGGGGTAAAAGAGTAAATCCTCTATTGCCAAAAACCCGACCAAGTCTGATAATCGCCTGGGATTCAAAAAGATAAACCGCCGTATAGGGAGAACTTGTGAAGCGCAATTTTACACTACTACTACGCAGTCTGGCCTTGTTAGCTCTCTTCGCGACGTCCATTTGCATCGCCAGTGAAGGCGCCACCGAGTTCGAAGAAACGCAAGATATGAATGAGCTAACCCCATGGGAGCTCGCTTTAATCGACGTGATGCTAAACGTAGAGTGGCAAGAGCCCGGCACCTATACGCTACCGAAATCGCAGTCAACTGTGACTGTACCAGACGACCACACCATTGTAATAGGAGAAGACGCCCGACGCCTAGCGACTGCTCTAGGTAATGACGATGAGGCTATCGAAGCCCTCATAATGGACGACGATAATACCTTTGTGTTCACCTACTGTGACGTCGGCTACATCTCACTCGAAGATATTGACGATATCGATCCCTTAGTAATGATCCAACATGTAAGTGAAGATTGTGAGCAAGATAATCAACAAAGGCTAGCTGACGGAAGACCCCTCAAACATATCCTAGGATGGGCCCAGAAGCCAACCCTGCATCCAGATACCAACACACTTTCGTTGGCGATGGAATCTGAAGCAGGAGGAGAACGTCACATCGATCTTATCACTATTCGATTGAGTCGTAGCGGTTTTGAAATGATCAGCTGGGTGGCAACGAAAGAAGAATACGCCGCTCGCGACCAAATTCTCACGCCTATCCTAGAAACACACACTTTTGCTTCTGGGGACAACTACAACGATCACATGGACGGCGACAAAATAGCCTCTTTCAGCATTGCAGGCCTCGTTGCAACCTCGATTGGCCTGCACATGGCCAAAGCCGCAGGGTGGCTAGTAACACTAAAAAAATTCGGCTCACTTATCGTCGCCTTTATCATGGCGGGTATCTACAAGGCAAAAGCGTACCTCCTTCCAAAGCGCGACGACTAGCTGAAGTTGAGCCCCCCGGCCTTTAGGAATGCATCTTATTTTGATCCCAAGCTTTCTTGGGATTCTTAAAGACCACGCTTTTGATTGAAAACACCGTCGGATCGAAATCATCGTCAATCCATTCACACAGTTCCTCATGCTGAGGGTGCGCGGGATTTTTAACCGCCTTCAGAAGCTCGGAGTACCCATAAGGACCGCCGATATCTTCTGGAGGACAGGCGTTCGCACCACCGCTGCAGCGCGGATAGCTCTCTGGCGACACTGAATCGAAGGTCTTCTCTAAAATGATGCAGTGTGTCCATCCATCACCGAAATCGTATTCATATTCGGCAGACAGCCTATCCGACACAAAATAATCCGAAATACGTACCTCAGCACCGCACAACACCTCTGCTTCATCCAAGCTCATCAGCTCGGTTCCGGGCATGCCAATTCTCTCCATCTCATGGGTCTGCGGGTTCTCAATCCTAAACTCATGAAGGTGGTAGTTTTCCCATCCCATGGAATCTTGAATAGCCATGTGGAGATCCCAGAAGGTGTAGTCACCCCTCACCTGAATTTGACGCCATACTTTCGGCTTGACGTGTTCAAGTTCAACACGGAACTGGTAAATCACTGATGCACTGCTCATTTTGGTCGCTCCTAAGTCTACGACTCTTACTGTACGCCATCAAAACTGATAATCTTCTCAGAACTTTTCCCGGAGCTATTTTGGTACTCCACACCATTTGCTTCACACCACCGATTCAAATATTTGACAAGGTGGAGTTCTCTCTAATGGTAGCACTGCTACTAAATACCGAGGCGACCGATTAAATCTACAGTACTCACGGGCACCCCTTTGTGTTCAGTAACTTACAACACCATTAATTATGCTACGCGGAGCCATTTCCCTCTAGCTTCTTCTCATCGACCAGCGAAAAAGAGAAAAACCCGCCTCCCACACTACACCCCCATAAGTTCTAGCCTGAGTTGTGCCAGAAAGGTGTGCACATAGGGATCGTCCACAGTCAGTAGATGATCGAGCGCATACTTCCCAAGACCCAAGTCTCTCCCGCTGCTTGCAAAAGGATCCTCGGGATGAAAAAGAGCCAGTTTTTTTAAGCCAGCCTCGTGGTAGACACGGGCGATTTGAAGGCGACTAGAGGAGACGTTCCCCTCACGTACATCACCTATGAGCGAGTTGCGATAGTCCTCAAGAAAGTCGGATCGGGAACGGGCAGTTTCCTTCCCTGCCTCAGTTTGCATGGTCCGATACAGTGTCAGGAGCTTCAATGGGAAGTGATCCAACGCAAACTTCTTATCGTCCAATTCCCTATTGGCACCACTAGGATCGTGCTCGTCAAAGAGTCGTGAGTTAAAGGTTCCCGAGCAATAGAAAGTTCTCACAAGACCTAAAACCCCTAAAGACTCCATTCTGTCGGCATCCTGTAGACATTTTGCTTCTATAGTCTGCGGTTCCACTTTGGCAGAAAAGCTGTGGGCATGGACGGAATGGCACACATTAGCGATAAGTGCCTGAGGAAATTTAAGCGCTAGCAAGATCTCTCGAGTGCGGTCCGCCGCTAACTGGGAGCTCTTCTTTGTATTTGGATGGTCCTTGGGAAGGCATACGATGTCATGGAGCATCCCTGCCGTATACACAACAAGTTCATCTGCACCCTCTTCTAAGGCGAAGCGTCGTGCCAACGCGCTCACACGACAAAGATGACTAAAGTCATGCGCGCCATCCACAGTCCCAAGTTTGTTGAGTTCCTGCTTAGCAGCATCTGCGATCGTTTCTGTCCACGTATCCATAGGTGTGCCGGCCAATAGCTTGTTTTACACCGCTGAGGAGATCGCTGTGGACTGAAGAGCTCTGTAGTCGACGCTAGCCCAGTGCTCAACAACCTTACTGTCGCGGCAGCGAAAACAGGTCAGTCCATGAAAAGCCGTTTTCTCTCCTGTCGGGGTGATATCCCTGATAGCCCCAGACAGGGTGCCTTCAATGCGCCAGTGCGCAATGATGACATCTCCTTCTTTGCTTACATGCAGCGGGGTGATGTGTGCATCAGGAATAGCTGACAGCCATTTCTCTGAAATTTCAACGATGGAGTGACCACCTCGTAAAGGGCCGGCCTTAGCATGAATAAGGGCATCTTCGGCGTAAACTCCCTCTATTGCAGACCAGTCTCGACGATTAAATGCATCAAACCAGTTGCTAAGTATCGCCTGCTCCATTGGAAGCTCTTTGCTAAAGGAACCGTGGGTTGTAAATCCCCCCGTTAAAAAGAGGACACCTAGAGTAAACACGGCTGCGATTGTGATAAGAGCTTTCAGTTGAGATTTCGTCATGAGTATCCTCTCTATTTCCCATTTTTCACGATACCAAATTGACAGCTTGTAACAATGTAGGCAAGACAAAGAAGCGCTAGTATTTGTGTCACTCTCACTGACCGCACATGTTCACGGAAATTAAGAAGAAGATGATGGGCAAATCAGCACTTTGCCTTCGGTCATGTGCGTGTTGTAATGGATGAGAGCGTCTTTAGCAGCTTCTAGATCCACGGTTTTGGAAATTTCCGTATGAATAAGACCACCTTTCATGATCTTTTGGACATCGCTGCTAACCTTAAGCATGCCGACAGTGCCTTTGGTGCGAATCCACTCGCTGAGCCAAAACCCTCGCACGGCCTTACCTTCAAAGATGAGGCTAAGGGGGCTGATTCCAGAACAGGCCTCCCCCGCCAAAGCTCCGTAGACAAGCACACTTGAGTGTTTTGGCATCGCAGCTAAAACCGTTCCGGTGATCGCACCACCAATGGCATCAAAGGCAATGCGAGCATCTAGCTGCTTCGCCAGCTTCTTAAGTTCCTTAAAGAAACTCTCCTCGGAAGAATTAAGCACATGCTCAGCACCAAGAGATTTAAGCAGATCAACTTGCTCTTGTCTTCGAACGATGTTAATCAAAGGGATCTTGTCTTGCTGTGCCAGGCTTACAACCATGCGCCCAAGCTGGCTTGCAGCCGCGGTTTGGATAATCGCCTTGTACCCTTCATGCTTAGCCGTCTCCACTAGCCCCACCGCTGTCAG
>JAJFMA010000151.1 GCA_021772415.1 Chlamydiota bacterium | reverse complement strand
CGCGTTTGATCTTTGCTGATGATCGCAGTAATCCCAGGAGAGTTCTGCTCTTGATCGCTTTCGTTGAGGTCACCATAGATGCCGCGGTCATCGAGTCCGCCAGCAACAAAGCCTACGCGTACGTTGTTTTTGAGGGCTTGCTGGATGGACCCGTCAACAGTTTCCGAAATACCTTTTGCGCCGCTGCCAGATTTAATAGGGCGGGTGTTGCCCTCCTTAGCCGTGCACTCAGATGAACCCCAAGCGTTGTAGATCTCCACAACGCGTTCGAATTCGGGGTTGTGCTTGGAGAAGTCAAACTCAAAGCCTTTACCCATAGTGAAGCAAGGGATAGACATCAGTTCTTTAGGGGTGAACTGCTTGTAGATCTTACGTAGCGTACTGTTCTTGACGTCCTTCTTGCGTAGGATGCTCTTACTGTCTTTGCTGTAGAGGAATAATCGGGAGCCTTCGTCCTTCTTAGTTCCGTTCCACTGGAAACCCAAGAATGTCGTGAAGCGGTCGTCTTCGTTGAATTCCGTGACGTTCTGATTGATGAGCTTCCAGATGTCTACAGGCGTTTCGTCGAGGCTCTCAAAGGATGAGGTCCCAAAGAATCCGAAGGCCTTGTCGTCACGGAAGTGCCGCGTACAAGATTCAATCGATTCCGTGGAGTCAAAGCGCTCGGACTCGCCATGAAGGAGGCCCCAGTACAGGTTGACATCGCTGTCTTGGAAGCATTTAATCGGTGGCGAACAGTAGATGTTTCCTGTCTTCGTATTGTGCAGGCGAATCGTGTAAACACCGGGCTCGTTGAAGTAGAGATTAGGTAGGGCAATAAATCCCGTTTCAGGAACGAAGAGGCGCCATTTGAGGTTTTCGCGGAGATGTTCATGTGTCAACTCAATGAGGGCATCTTCTCCGGCATAGTTGGTGAGATTGCCAAACTGATCTTCAAAGCGGACGACGACATCGAAGCGTTTATTGCGTGTAACAAACGATGGCGTGAGGACGCGAATAACGTCCAGAGGGCCGCCACGGACGTCTAGCGAGAAAACTTCGGGATCTTCGTAGTGCCCTTTCCCCGTTGGATCGACATACAAAAAGAAGGGGCGACGACGTTGAGCGGTAGTCTGCGCTCCATTGCCTGCGGGCTTCTTTGATTTCGTCTTCTCTTTTTGCTTCCCGAGAGTGATGGTGATGTTCTCTCCGGCAGCGACGTCGACGGGGAGCTTAAATTCGTAGTGCGGGGTAAAGCTGTCGGGGGGTTCCACTTGTGTGGCGTGGACAGTTTTGCTTTTACCCACGTTCATATACACGACGTTGCTGGTAGCCTTCGGACTGACGCTCGGGAGCTGCCAGTCGATGTCGCGACCTTTACTCGCAATATCGAATTTCAGGCGCGACCCTTTTGGGAGAGCTACCGTGGTGGTATAGATGAATTTCCAGTCGTTGATCTCACCGGCAAGAGCCACATTGGGCTCACAAAAACAGATGGAGCGGCGCATAGTTGTTAAGATCTCCTCGATCGGTCAGGGGTAAAGACAGCTATATTGCCTAAGCACCAAAGCTTTTGCAACTATCATCATAACATGATTAAGCCTTAGGATACCGCATATTTTATCACGCGCTGTTCTCGTACCACAACGACTTTGATTCTTCCAGGGAATTTTAGCTCTTTCTCGATGTGAGCGGCGACGTCTTGAGCGAGTGTTTCAATACCAGAGTCATCGACCATATTGGGAAGTACCGACACATGGACCTCCTTTCCGGCCTGCATGGCGTAGGCGCGCTCGACCCCAGGGAATTTGTCTGTTAAGTTCTCGAGCTCACGTAGACGCTTGACATAGTCTTCGATGGCTTCGATGCGTGCGCCTGGGCGGGATGCTGAGATGCTATCGGCGGCGGAGCAGAGGCTTCCCTCTAGGGTAGTGGCTTCAATTTCACGATGGTGGCATCCAACTCCGTTGGCGACCTCTGTGCTTTCTCCGTATTTTTTCACAAGATCCTGGCCAGCAAGGGCATGTGTTAAATCACGTTGGCGGGGTAGGGCTTTACCAATGTCATGTAGAAGTCCGATGCGCTTAGCCAGAGCGGTATCTAATCCGAGTTCTGCGGCCATTAAAGTCATGAGGTGGCTGACTTCAACTGAGTGGTCCAGAACATTTTGGCCGTAGGAAAAGCGGAAGCTGAGTTGTCCAAGTAGGCGAAGGAGTTCCGGGTGGAGGCCAGCAACTCCGGCACGGAGGGCGGCGTCCTCGCCATACTCGATTACGCGCACGTCGACTTCTTTCTGTTTGGCTTCGACGACTTCTTCGATACGGGTGGGGTGGATTCGTCCGTCTGACACCAGTTCTAGCATGGCGAGTTTGGCGATATGTTTTCGCATGGGATCGAAGCCCGAAAGTACGACGGCTCCAGGGGTGTCATCGATGAGAACGTTGACCCCGGTGGCGCGTTCGAAGCTGCGCACGTTGCGGCCCTCCCGTCCGATGATGCGGCCCTTGACGTCATCGTTGGGCAGCGGCACGGTGGTGACGGTGGCATCTGACGCGCATCCCACACAGACTCTGTTGATTGCAGCAATTACAATCTGTTTGGCTTCGCGGTCGGCTTTGTCTCTAGTTTCGCGTATCAAACGCTTCTTTAGGGCTTTAGCGTCAAGCCGTGTGTCGGATTTGACCTGCTGAAGAAGTTGTTCACGTGCGTCGCTCGAGCTCAGATCAGCAAGGTTCTCTAGGCGTGTCGCCAGGTGCTGCTGTTTTTCCGCAAGATCTGCTGCGGTGAGTTTGAGAGCATTGCTTTCGTTGAGTAAATGTTTTTCTTGCTTTTCGGTTTCGGTGAGTTTTTTTTGTACCCATTGAAGGCGCTGCTCAAGCTGGTCTTCACGTCGTTTGATGCGCTCTTCCTGGCGTTGCAGCTTGCTTTTTTCGGACTGAAGTTTGCGCTCTAGATCGTGTTCTTGGTTGATGCGCGCTTCTTTTAGGGACAGCTCTTCCTTTTGGCGCAGCATGTCCGCTTCCTGCTCGGCCTTTTTCAAGATATCAGCACCGAGCTGTTCGAGTCCTCCCAGGCGTGAGCGAACAAGGTACCAGCTAGCAGTCCCTGCCAAGGTAGCACCTGCCAGTCCAGCTAAGGCCATATCTAGAATTTCAAACTCAATCATAATGGAATATGGGGTGAACTTCGCACTATAGATTCTAGCGAAATAAAGCTCAACGCAGAGCTTAGCGCC
>JAJFMA010000016.1 GCA_021772415.1 Chlamydiota bacterium | reverse complement strand
TAAGCAGGGCGATAGCGCGCGTCACCGCCTTCTAGAGCAGTTCCGAGAGACGGATTATTCGGTACTCTTTGCTACCTACTCGTTTTGGGAGGGCGTAGACCTTGCTGGCGACACCCTGCGCTGTGTTGTGATTGTAAAACTTCCCTTCAAAGTGCCGACAGAGCCTCTTACACAAGCGCGATCCGAAGCGCTGGTCGCCCAAGGGCGTGATCCATTCTGGGAGTATTCACTACCTCTTGCTGTCGTCAAATTCAAGCAGGGCTTTGGGAGACTAATACGGGGCACATCGGATCGAGGATGTATTGTGTGCCTAGATTCTAGAACGGTTAGCAAGAGCTATGGTGAGCTCTTTCTAGCGAGCTTACCTCCGAGTCAAAAGATCTTTGCTCCAGCAGCCGAGCTTGTGCCTGCTATGAGCGATTTTTACCGCAAAACCCATCACCTCACAAAACAGTAGCGGTTTAGTGGGCCATGGGTCGTTGTAACGATCGACAGTAAGAAACGCCGACCGCGCCGACCACCGCCGACAGGTATGTTTGGTGTGGGGTGAGGGCAGGTGACGGGTTCCTTTTAGACGCAGACCACGCAGACAGGACGCAGACAAAACGCAGACAGGTGAGTCAGGGCGTAGTGTATTCAGGTTCGCGCTATGTGCAGGCAGCCAGCGAGAACAGGCCCCATACCTCCCGCTGCACGGGAGATATGGAGCGTGTTCTCGCTCCCGCAGCTATCAGCGCCACGAATAGAGGGAATACACTCTCCGTAATAGCGCTGAAGGACGAATCATGACGTGTTTAACCCGTCACCTATACTCACCCCATGCCAAAAGAGCCTGTCGGCGGTGGTCGGCGCGGTCGGCGTTAAATTTTGTTGATCGTTACATAGGCCCAATGCACGAACACACCTGTCGTTGGTAGGGTGTGTGACGTAAAAAAATGATAGCCAATTGAGCTCTAATGTCCTCCGTGTTATGCTCTTGTCCCTCATATCCTGGGGAGGAGAGAACTCATGTCTAAAGCTACAGCGAGCCTAGATGGCGGAGCTTTAAGCAACTTATTGTATACTCGCGCGCAGGCCTGTGTCGATAAAGACGCCGGCTTCGTGCATCAAGAGCTCACTTCTCGAATGTATCTGTGCACTGCCGCTGCTGTGGGACAGCTTGAAGCCCTAGGTTTGGCGTTTGCAGCACTCTACGCTGCGGGACGCGTTACTCTTGCACATACTGCAAATGTTTTGTCTCCTGTTGTTCCTGTTAAGTGGCGCGATCGCATGGTGACAGACTTCACTTATGCTGAGACATTGACCTACACCCAAAGGGCCGCAGGCATCACTTTGGGAACGGCGATGGCTTCCGCCGAAGGGCTGATAGACCCCGCATCAGTACGCAAGGCCTGTAGCCTTTTTGGTGTGAATGTCAATTCCAAGGCAATTGATAAGACCCCGACTGTGGCATCGAGGACACTATTTGCAGTGCTTGTATCTTCGGTTATTGGGGGGACTCTATGGTGCTTGGATCGTCAGGATGACTTCCGCTTATTGAGAGCCGTTGGAAGGGAGGTGTTCGCATTGATTCCTTACCGCTTTTCGAATATTTATGACGACATCTTCTCCGACAAAGCAACGATCACCGGCTCTGCTGTAAAAGAGGCTTTTGGTGTGCGGCGCGCTGATGTGCCTTTTGGAGCAAGTGTAAGTCTTGAAACGGAAAGCATGACGACTGAAGCACGCGCACAGAAGTTGCGTGGCCATAACGTTCTAGATGAGCTTTCCGCCACTCAGTCAACAATATTTTGGAAAGGGCTAACCATTACCCCATTCAGTAAGTACCAGAGTGTCACAAAGTTTGCCGATGTGTATGCCGCGTATAACGAGATAGAAGGGTGTACTTTGACTCACGACGCTTCTTCGAGTTCCTCACAAGTTGCAAGCAAGGGCTTTTGCCAGAACCTGTTTAGGCAGGGTGGAGTGTTCGACACTATCGTGAGCGCGTGGAAGCAAGATTGCCAAGACAGCGGGTGCCGTGTCGATGAGAAGAATAACCTAGGGCATGACAGTTGGGGAGCAAGTGGTGGAATCGTTGAAAAACCAATCATGATCGATTGGAACAGGTAGCAGAGGTGAGGAAGTAGCTATGTTCACTAAGACCGCGGATCCGATCACTACTATATGGAGTGGTTCTCTCTATGCCCGTGCCGAAACTTGCATCGCAACAGGTCAAGGCGTGTTTCGAAATGAAGTTTTGTCGCGAACTTATTTCTTGTCGGCAGCGGCCTTTGAGCAGCTGTATTCACTGCGCTTGTCTGTAGGGGCGCTTTATACTCTGTGCCGCGTTGGTGTCGCACATTCTGCGCAGGTATTGGGGCCTTTACTACCCAAAACGTGGCGCGAGCATCTTGTTACCGACCTTACGTATCAGTCCGCATTCGATAGCATACAGAGCGCAGCGAGTCAGAGTTTCGGCAGCGCTCAAAATACCGTAGAGGGGATGGTGGATCCCGGTATCGCACGCCGGGTGGTGAAAGAATATAAGGCGACGATGGCGAAAGCTGCTAAAGAGGCGGCTGTAAAAGTACCCAAGAAGAAGGTGGCCTGGACGAGGCTTGCCCTTTCGGCTGGGATTATGGGGGCGTATTGCGTCTTTCTGGTAGCTGTTGTTGGCCAAGATAGTGGTATGTGGGGCCGTCTAAAAAATCATTTAGGCTTGATCCCCAAAGTGCCAGGATCCAAGCTCTTGGACGCTTTTGATCACTTCTATACCGACTGGTTTGGTTATCTCGTTAAGACGGATCTAGAGAGCGAACTCAGAGGTTCACTGAAATCCATTCATTTAAGCACCTCGGAACAGTGCGCTAGACAGAGTGCTCATATCGTAGATCACAGTGGCAGCACTACACATACGGTGAATGGGGACGTCTGTGCCAAGACATGGGAAGCTCTGACCGTCGATAAATCATGGATGAAGACGACCTACCCCATCGATCCATACCCTACGGGGGAAACTTCCTGCTCTGCTACATATTCTGGTGGATTGTATCCACCTATGGAGGCCACGTCTGATGCACACGCCCTCTCCACTAATTTAGGCATACACGGAAAATACCACGACGAATCGTGTCTAAATCTGTTTGGTGAGGGTGGGTGGCTCGAGCGGCAGGTAAATGTGATGAGTGATTACTGCAGCGGTGCGGGTTGCACTGTCGTTGTGGATAAGCCTTCGTTCTATTCGCACTTAGCTACGGATCAGGAAATTGGAATCGACTGGAACCTATAGGCCTTGAGAATAATCTAGGATTTAGGGCATAGTATAGCCACCAATGCACCGGTAGCTCAATTGGATAGAGTACCCGGCTACGAACCGGGCGGTTAGAGGTTCGAATCCTCTCCGGTGCAAGTTATTTCAAGGGGTCTCCCCAATGTTTATTGAAAGTTTTTCTTGTGGTCCCATTTCTACTAATGCCTATGTTGTGGCGTGTACAGAGACGCAAGCTGCTGCGATCATTGATGCGCCGCCGTCGAGTCTTGCCACTTTGTCCGATTGCATCACTAAACACGCCCTGCGCCTAGAAAAGCTTCTGCTCACACATTCGCACTGGGATCACACCGGCGATGTGGCAGCAATAAAGAAAGAGTACGGTGTCCCAGTATATGTGCATGAAGCGGATGCGGCTAATGTACGTAAGCCTGGCGCCGATGGCTTGCCGATGTTTTTTCCCATCGAAGCGGTGGAGCCCGACCATTTCTTGGCCGAAGGCGATGTCGTCGAACTGGGGAACTTGCGCTTCGAGGTGATCCATACCCCAGGGCACTCGCCTGGAGGGATCTGCTTTTATGAGGCCTCCCAAAAGACGCTTATTTGCGGAGATACCCTCTTTCAGGGGAGTATTGGCAACCTTTCGCTTCCCACAGCAGACAGCACCGCAATGTGGCCATCGCTCGATAAACTGGCAAAGCTCCCGCCCCAAACACGTGTCTATCCCGGTCATGGTCCCAGCACGACCATCGGCGACGAGAGCTGGCTGCCGCGCGCACGGCTAATCTTCGGCGGGATGTAAGAGGGCATCCGATTGACATCGCGTCGATAAAACGTTATCCTCGTTGTCAACACAGATCTAAAGCTCAAAGCTTTAACAATCAATGTACAGGAGCCCCCTTATGGCAACACTCGTCGGCCGCCAGGCACCCGATTTCGAAGCGAAAGCTGTCGCAGATGGAAGAATTGTCGAGAACTTCTCTCTCAAGAGCTACCGCGGACAGAACGTACTATTTTTCTTCTATCCTCTCGATTTCACCTTCGTCTGCCCTACAGAGCTGCATGCTTTCCAGGACAACGCTGAAGAGTTCGCCAAGCGTAACACTGTAGTGATCGGCTGCTCCGTAGATAGCTGCTACTCCCACTACGCATGGCTGAATACTTCCAAGCAGGAAGGCGGTATCCAAGGGGTTGAATATCCTCTTGTTTCCGACATCAACAAAACAATCTCGGAAGCCTACGGCGTCCTTGTTCCCGGAGAAGGTATCGCCTACCGCGGGCTCTTCTTGATTGATAAAAATGGCGTTGTACGTCACCAACTCATCAACGACTTGCCTTTAGGGCGTAGCGTTGACGAAGCTTTACGTACCGTCGATGCCCTCAACTTCTTTGAGCAGCACGGAGAAGTCTGCCCAGCGAACTGGAAGCAGGGGCGCAAGAGTATGAAAGCGAATACCGAAGGTCTTAGACAGTACTTTGCGATTTCTGAGACCTAAGCGCTAGGCCGCTTGATCGTAAGACTCGCCAGCGGTGAGGTAGTCGTAAAGATCCTCCTCGCTGGTGAGCAAGATGCTGTCGTATACAGCACAGATGTCCGAGCTTGCCCGCAGCAGCTGACGGTCTCCAACGCCTGGAACGCCTAGAGCTGTAAGGTCGGAGACAATAGCATTCTCCTTAAGAAGCTCAAGTCCATTGTAGTAGTCGTCTTGGCTAAAGCCTTCTTCACGTACACGAAAGAATATCAGGTTACATTGGTACAGAAGGGCTTGGATGCCCATCAGGATACCCCGGCTATACGGGGGAGGGTCGCCAAGCCTGTCGGCAAGCTCGGGAAGGTCGCGTACAAAATAGGCAGTGTGAAAGTCGCCACGCTCTGCCTCTCCAAAGAGAGCTACAGTCAATATCTGTTTCGTCATATTTAAGCCTCGAGTCGGTTGTAACTTAGGTTAAGTTAGTTATATAAATATATTCCACATACACTTAATTAACTAAATTAACACTACTTATTATAACAGATTTTTTAATTAATTGTTTATTTTAAAAGAATTTAGCGTGGTGCGTGTGGGCATTGGGTCGTTGTAACTATCGACAGGATGAACCGCCGACCACCGCCGACAGGTTTGTTTGGTGTGGGGTGAGTGCAGGTGACGGGTTCCTTTTAGACGCAGACCACGCAGACAGGACGCAGACGAGGCGCAGACAGGTGTGCTAGGGCGTAAATGTGTTGAAATTGGCGCTATGTTCAGGCAGCCAGCGAGAACAGGCCCCATACCTCCCGCTGCACGGGAGATATGGAGCGTGTTCTCACTCCCGCAGCTATCAGCGCCACGAATAGAGGGAATACATTCTCTGTTATTGCGCTGAAGGGCGAATCATGACGTGCACGAGCCTGTCGGCGGTGGTCCTGTCTTAGTCGGCGCGGTCGGCGTTAAACTTCTGTCGATAGTTAACAACGACCCAATGCATGGAGACATCTGTCTGCGCCTCGTCTGCGTCCTGTCTGCGTGGTCTGCGTCTAAAAGGAACCCGTATCCCGCACCACCCCACACCAAACAAACCTGTCGGCGGTGGTCTTGTCTTAGTCGGCGCGGTCGGCGTTAAAATTCTGTCGATAGTTACAACGACCTAATGCACGAACACACCTGTCTGCGCCTCGTCTGCGTCCTGTCTGCGTGGTCTGCGGTAAAATCATATCCGTCACCTGCACTCACTCCATGCTAAGCGAGCCTGTCGGCGGTTGCTGTCCCTGTAGACAGCGAGGTCTCCCAAGCCAGCTTCAATATTCAAGAGCCTATTGTACTTGGCTACGCGGTCGGTGCGTGAGAGTGATCCCGTCTTGATTTGGCCTGCGTTTGTGGCTACAGCAAGGTCTGCGATGAAACTGTCTTCGGTCTCACCGCTGCGATGGGAGATGACCGTGGTATAACCTGCTCTATGGGCCAGGTCGATGGCATCGAGCGTTTCGCTCAAGGTCCCTATTTGGTTAACTTTGACGAGCAGTGAATTGGCGACGCCTTCATTGATGCCACGCTGCACAAAGCTTGGGTTGGTGACGAAGAGGTCGTCGCCGACAATCTGGATTTTGCCGCCAAGCTGACTCGTCATCGCCTGCCAGCCCTGCCAATCATTTTCATCGAGGCCGTCTTCAATCGAATCGATCGGATACTTGTCGGCAAGGGCTTTCAAAAAGGCTATCTGCTCCTCGCTGCTGCGGCGCGCGAAGGTCTCGCCGCGAGATTGCTTCTTCTTCTCGATGTAGCAGCCTTCCACTTTGTCGTAGAACTCCGATGCGGCGCAGTCCAGTGCAAGGGTGATGTCAGTGCCGGGGCGGTAGCCCGCCTTTTCAATAGCTGTAAGGATCAGCTCGATGGCTTCTTCTTCTGAACCGAGATTGGGTGCAAAGCCTCCTTCATCCCCTACTGCGGTGATGTGCCCATCGGCCTTAAGTAATTTCTTGAGCGTATGGAACACTTCGGCTCCCCAACGCACTGCCTCTTTAAAGGATCTGGCGCCTACTGGACGGATCATAAATTCTTGGAAGTCGAGAGAGTTGTCGGCATGCGCTCCCCCATTGATGATGTTCATCATCGGACAAGGCAGGAGGTAGCTGCTGCAGCCTCCAATGTAGCGATAGAGAGGCAGTCCTGCCGTTAACGCACCTACGCGAGCGAGCGCCAGAGACGCTCCTAAAATGGCGTTTGCGCCAAAACGGCCCTTGTTTGCTGTCCCGTCGGCGGCAATCATAGCCAAATCCAAGCTGCGCTGATCGAAGACATGCTCTCCGACAAGAAGCTGCGCAACAGGTCCGTTGACGTGGGCGACGGCGCGCTCAACGCCTTTGCCTCCGTAGCGTTCCGGGTCGTCGTCGCGAAGCTCAAGAGCTTCGTGTTCTCCTGTTGATGCTCCCGAAGGCACGGCAGCTCTAGCGATAATGTTGCGGTCTGTGGTGATCATCACTTCGACGGTGGGATTGCCACGTGAATCGAGAACTTCTAGGGCGCGAACGGAGCGAATATACGACATCTTTTCCTCGGGGCTACAACGATTGAGTTTACAATAGGAGAAGATCTATTTATCCACAACTGCGTTTTACTTAATTAATGAGACGTAAATGCGTTTGGTGTGATAATATCTATGACCTATCAAAACAAAGCAGTTTTAATTAAAGGGGAATAAAATGAGTCTTAAAGACGTTCTTACAACATCACTGTTTGTTTATGGCGCAAGCTACACATGTTCTTATCTCGCTGGAGATACTAAGCTCACGGAAGAGGCTGCTAAGCTGATGCTTAGCCCAAATGCCCGCGCTATGGCGGCATCTACTGCAGCGGCAGGAGCAATTTCGCTCGTTCAAGGAGCCTACGGCCTGTTGAACAAAGGCTTGATCTATAATGGAGTGCATTTAGTAGCGATTCCACTTATTGCAACTGGATTGTGGGCAGCATTTGTTGGTCCCGAGGTTCTTGGTCTGGGCTTGGACTTTAGCTCAGCGTGGAAGAAGCAAGCAGTCTCTGCATTGTTTAATCCCATATATGAGCAATTTGTAACGCCAGTAGCGTTAGCAGTTATTTCGGGTGTTGGGGCTTTGGTCACACTGAAAAGCTGGAATAGCCGTCGTGTTGTTGGCCTAGGGGCTGCTGCCGCATGTCTGCTAAGTAGCTTCGTGCTGATCTTCAGCAAAGCTTCCGGAATGGCAGATAGTGTTTAATAATTGATTTAGCCCACCATTGTGTGGGCGATTTTTAAAGGGGTTTTTATGGAAAATTCAGTATTTGGTCGATATAGCTCAATCGCACATATCGGAGCCTTTACCTATGTCGCAAGCCAAGCGTGTTCGTATCTTGCCGGTGATGCTGCAGTAAGTGAACCGCTATCAGCGCTCATGCTCAGCCCAGATGCCCGTGCAGTTGCGGCTTCTACAGTGGTGGCGGTGGTGATGTTACTCTTCCAGGGATTGCGTGACATGGTGATGGGACAACAAAGTGATGAAATTTGCTTTGTCGCCATCCCTTTAGCAGCCTTATACTTATGGGGTGAAGTCGTATTTCCGGAAATATGGGCCTTAGGCTTGGATTTTTCTGCCGCTGATAGAGAACAGTCCATACTTGGACTTTTTAAGCCTGTAATTGATCAGCTTGTGACGCCTGTAGCATATGCCATCTTGTCTGGTGTAGGAGCCTATGTTTCGGCCGAGCAATGGGGTAGACGTTGGCCGCTTGTACTGGTTGGCGGAGCTGCCAGCTTGTTTGCCAGCTTTATTTTGATTTTCAGCCGAGCTCCTGAGACGGCAGAAAATGCTCAGTAATTTTCTTGCTGAGGCTACCGTCCGAGGCCCGAAGAAACTGTAAAGAAATTGGTAGTGGTGATGAAATGATCATTATTCCACATGAACTCGCACATCTTCCGGTGGCCTGAAAGGCCAGCAACCTGTATAGCCCCGGGTGTAGCCCGGGGTAAGCTCAAAAAGTACTCTGAGCGCTGTAAGTGCGACACATTAACACGAAATATGTGTTGTACTCACAGTACTTTGGTGATTGATTTGTCTAGCTGGGGCTACGTCTCAGACTATACAGGTATTGGTCTAGACATTGGGGACCACTATATACACTAGAACCTTTTCTTTTCGTGCATATCCCAGAAAGCCATATGCTAGACGGCTCGTGACATACGCGATTGAAACGCAAAGTCGCAAAGGTTCAAAGACGCAAAGGAAGACAGGAAAAAACCATAACAGGCAGCACTGCTGGCCAGTCCTTCGTGCCTCATGAGTAAAATGGGAAATGGCTTTGTGGTGATATTTTTATTTTCTTATCTACGATGGTGCTGGGCTCTAACACTTTCGATGAGGCTCTGGTAGGAGTCGTAACGCAGTTGTGAGATAGTCCCCGCCTCTACAGCGTCGGTGACAGCGCATGGGCTTTCGTGGGTGTGGGTACAGTTCGAAAACTTACACCCTTGCCCCACTTCGTGAATCTCTGAAAAGTAGCCCTCGATTTCATCGGCTTCGAGGTCCCAGACACCAAAACTTTTAATTCCAGGTGTGTCGACGCACCAGCCTCCGGACTCTAAACGCACCAATTGCGCTGAAGTAGTGGTGTGGGCACCTTTACGCGTTTTGGCAACGGTTTCACGAACGCGCAGGTCAAGGCCTGTGACTGCGTTGATGAGCGATGTTTTACCTACCCCCGACTGCCCTGAGAACACCGACGAGTGGTCGCCCATTTGCTTTTTGAGAGCGTCTAAGCCTTCATCTGTGTTGGCGCTGACACATATTAGGGGGATCTCTGCTTGCGCGTACGCCTCTATGACGGCTTTGAGTTGTTCACGGTCTTCATCGGTCGCTTCATCACTCTCCAAGAGGTCAACCTTGTTGATGACAACAACAGGGTCCATGCCTCCCTTTTTTGTGGCGATGATATAGCGATCGATTAAGGCCGGCTTCAGGGTGGGGTTGACCACAGACACAGTAATTAATACCTGGTCGATGTTGGTGGCAATCAGCTGTTCTTTGCGTCTAGAGAGGTTATCAGCACGTGAAAGTAGGGTCTTGCGTGGCTCCACTTCGACGATGACACCTTCGTTGTCTTCACGCTCTTCGAACCAGACGAAGTCTCCTACAGCAACAAGATTTTTGAGATGTGTCTTCTCTTTCTTTAGGACGCCACGCAGTTCACAGACCAGTCTGCGTTTGTCGACGTGGACGATGATGCCCTGCGAAATTATTCCTGTGACGCGTCCACGTATAAGGCCTTGCTCTTCCAAAGCCGTGGGATCGAAAATCCTGACGCGCTTGTCTTGGTCTGTTTTCTTGTATTTGGAGCGGTCCTTAGCAGAGACGCGCTTGCGCTCCTGGCGCTCTTCTTTGCGCGTGGATCCGAGATACTCTTCTTCAATAGAACATCCCACCCAGCGCTTGGGGTTACGTGCGTCATCTTTTGATTTGTCTTCCGTCATACCAATGAATCTTGTTGTAGCATGTACATAATAATTCCTCCCGCAACAGACACATTGAGAGATTCCATGTTCCCTCCCATAGGTATGGTGATGAGTGTACATGCCTGTTTAGCAGCATCACTGATGCCGTGCGCTTCGCTTCCTAGGACAAGCATGATGCGTGACTCTTGGGCCGCTGTCGAAATGGAAAGGCCCTCCACGTCGGCAGCATATGGCATCCATCCCCGTTGAGAGGCCCAGCGCTCCACTCGCTCCCAGGGACCTTCAGCTAGGGCCATCTTGAATGTAGCTCCCATAGCCCCTCGAAGGGCTTTGTCGTTGTAGGGATCGCAACAGCCTTCGACGAGATAGACGCCGTCCCATCCCAGTGCTTGGGCTGTGCGGATAAGCGTCCCAATGTTGCCAGGGTCTGAGACACGGTCGAGTACCAGTATCTTATTTGCTGTAGCAAGGTCGGACCATGGAGGCATGTCGACTTCGGCGGCGACCCCTTCCGGAGTTTGGGCGCCGGTGATTTTTTCGAGGATCTCGCTGTTACCCACTAGGATCTCGGCGGCTTTGACATTGGGATCGATGAGAGCTTCGTCCGATGTGATGACGACGCGTAGGCTTGCCCCTTCTTCGACGAGCTCCCGAACCATTTTCACACCGTAAACGAGGACGCTGTGGTTCATACGCCTATAACGACTGCTTTCTCGTAGCTTGACCATGTGCTTGACAAGAGGATGCGAGGTGCTGCTAATCGTCCGCAAGCTGGCCTCCACCTGCGCTATCTGTTGGCCACAAAGGTGAGTCTTTTAGCAGTTTTAATACAGCCTCAGGATCCGTCATCGCTTGTGTCACGGCGATGCTTTCGCCTTCATCGAGAAGTTGTCCCATGAGCTTGCCTGGAACGATTCCAAGGTCCTTTAGGTGCTCAGAGCTCACTAGAGGGCGGCGTGTGCGTGCACGTTCGATGGCAGCTTCCCACACTTCCTGATTATTTTTGTGTGTAGCACGTAGCGCATCAGCCTGTTCTTGTGCAAGAGTGGCCGCGCACACGTCAAGACAAAGCTGCGTTCTTTCGTCGGCGTAAAGGCGTACCCATTCGAGGGGTTCTACCAGGTCGCGCTGTAGCATCTCTGATACCTTGCGTTGCCACATCGCGAGCTTAATGTCGCGGTTTGCCGTGTGGAGACGTTGGCAAACGTCTATGAATACACTTAGATCGTGATCGAAATAGAGCTGGGATAGATACAGTACCGTGGGGCAGTCTTTCGGAAACCTCGCGAAGGCGGCTGTGCGCTGTTGCAGCTGTTCGCGTGACAGCTCTTTCAGCTCGGGAAAAATCTCTTGAAAGAGCTTTAGCTCTTGCAGTAGCAAGATGGCTCTATCGAAACCAGGGAACACCGACATCTTGTTAAGCTCTTGCCACACGCGCTCTTGGGCAACAGGAGGAAACAGTGTGGGCGCGTGACGGACGATAGCTGTACGTGTGGCGTCGTCCAAATCGAAATCAAAGCGTGCCACAATCCTTACAGCGCGCACCATCCGCAGGCGATCCTCTTCAAAGCGTGCATTCGCATCGCCTATGGCGCGGACGAGACGTCGTTCGAGATCTTTTTTACCGTCGACAAAATCGATGACTTTGTCTTCTATCGGATCATAGAACATGCCGTTGATGGTGAAATCGCGGCGCTCAGCGTCTTCTTCGGCGGTAGAGTACTCGACGCTTTCGGGGCGACGACCTGAAACATAGAGACCATCGCGACGGAAGGTTGCGATTTCGAAGGGTACGCCCTCTTCAATGACCATCACGACTCCGAAGGCGGCGCCGACCTTGACGGTACGGGGAAACAGCTCAATCACGACTTCAGGGGGTGCTTCCGTGGCGATGTCAATATCCGGGCTCGGAAGATTGAGCAGCTTGTCGCGGACCCAGCCTCCGGCAAAGTAGGAGACGTAGCCGGCATCGTTGAGCTTACGGACAATGGAGGTAGCGATGGTGCGTATATCAGGCATACACCCCATTGTACCTGGGTGAGCAAAATTTAGCACTAGGAGCGGCGGTGCTTATGTGGCAAAATGCTCCTCGATCATCCGAAGGTTGTGTATATGGCGTCCAAAATCCGCGTATTGACCGAGCATACGATCAACAAGATCGCTGCTGGCGAGGTCATTGAAAATCCGGCTTCTGTTGTTAAAGAGCTAGTAGAGAATAGCTTAGATGCAGGGTCGCGCCACGTGCGCATTGAAATTAAGGGCGGAGGCCGTCAGCTTGTACGTATCACTGACGACGGTTGCGGTATGAATGAAGACGATGCTCTCCTCAGCTTAGAGCGCCACGCCACCTCGAAGATCAGCGAAGTAGAAGATATTTTAGGTGTGGGAACCCTCGGTTTCCGTGGAGAAGCCGTGCCTTCTATCGCTTCCATTAGCAAATTTACTCTGGTTACCTGCACCGACGGAAGCGCGGAAGGAACGATGGTTCTCGTTGATGGAGGCAAGATCCTTAAAGTCTGCCCCGCCGCTCGCTCCGTTGGTACGACGGTAGAGGTGAAAAATTTTTTCTTTAATGTCCCCGCCAGGCGGAAATTTCAACGCTCTCCGGCCCATGATAGCGGCGAGGTACTTAAAGTTGTGACAAGCCTAGCGCTAGCTAACCCTCATGTGCGCTTTGATCTTGTTAGCAACCAAGAATCTGTGCTTTCTACCCCAGCGCGTGATAGCGAGTTCCTCGATGCCTTCGCTGCCCGCGTCGCTTCGGTACTCGGCGATAGTTTCGTGCAGCGCTGCTGCCGTATTGATGCCGAACACGAGGGGTATGCGGTGCAAGGGCTGATTGGCCTGCCTTCGCACTCACGACCTAACCGCACAGGTCAGCATCTGTTCGTTAACGGGCGGGCTGTAGTGTCGACATTTGTGTCTCTTACCGTACGGGACTCTTACGGTACATCTCTCCCTACACAGCGCCATCCGGTCTTTGCTCTGCATTTGACGCTTCCCGGAGACCGCGTCGACGTCAATGTGCATCCCCAAAAGCGTGAGGTGCGCCTGCGCCATGGCGATGCCGTTAAGGAGTTGATCTATGCAGCTGTCGACGATGCTTTACGTGAGCACTGCGTAGTGGCAGCTCCTGTGCCTTCACCGGCGTTTACAATGCCGGCACCAGAGCCTAGCCATGTACAACCAACGGCCTCTCCAAGGACGCCAAATCTTGCTCCCTTGCCCCTAACTGCTTCTCTACCTTGGGAGTCCGCTCCAGAAACAGAAGTGGTCATTGTGGATGACGAGCCCGAACCCGAGATGGCTCTCGCCTTTGAAGAGCCCGCTGCAGTACCAACGGTAGAATGGGTGGACAATACTCCCCACTCGCAAAAGGTGCTAACGACGGTACCGGGCTACTTCGTGCTTGAAGCGCGAGGGACCGAGCTTACTATCATTGACCAACGCGCGGCTCATCATCGTGTGCTCTTTGAAAAGATGGATGGCGAGTCGGGCGTACGAGAAACAGCTGTGCAGCAGCTACTCATTCCCAAAATGTTGGATCTAACCCCCAGTGAGGCGGCGACGCTACGTCAGGCTCTTCCTACCTTGCAGTTGGCGGGTTTGGGTATCGAAGAATTTGGGCCTAACAGCTTTAAAATCGACGCAGTCCCACAAGCTCTTGAAGGCAGGGATTTAGACGGGCTTCTGAGCGAGATTATAGACGAAATACGTCAGCACCAACGTTCCGAGCGGCTGCAAGCACAAAGCGAGCGATTTCGCGCTAAGGTATCAGCACGTTTGGCTGTCTCTAGGCGTAAGCATTTTAGCGTTGAAGAGGCGCAGCATCTTGTTGATACGCTGTTTGCTTGCAAGCAGCCTGCGACATGTCCGTTAGGCAATGCGACGTATTGCAAGGTCGACCATGAGGCACTGTCTAAGCTATTTGCTTGAGAGCATTAGGTTTAGGTAATTTACGACAGTACTAAACGCCGACCGCGCCGACTAAGACAGGACCACCGCCGACAGGCTCGCTTGGTGTGATGTGTGTGCAGGATGCGGGTTCCTCTTTGACGCAGACCACGCAGACAGAACGCAGATGATCCGCAGACGAGTCTTGTTGGGTTGTAGGCTAGGGTGCTAGTCGGTTTCTTTTGCAGCCAGCAAGAACGGATCAGAAATCGCCGCTACACGGCGACTCTTGACCCGTTCTTGCTCCCCCAGTCATCAGCGCCACGAATCGCAGATATATCGTTTTACATGGCGCTGAAGGGCGAATCATGACGTGCACGAGCCTGTCGGCGGTGGTCCTGTCTTAGTCGGCGCGGTCGGCGTTAAAATTCTGTCACTATTGGCCCAGGTCCAATGCCAACATGGGCCCGTCTGCGTTTGTCTGCGGCTTGTCTGCGTGGTCTGCGGTAAAATCATATCCGTAACCTTCACACACCCAATGCCAAGCGAGCCTGTCGGCGGTGGTCCTGTCTTATTCGGCGCGGTCGGCGTTAAATTTCTGTTGTCAGTTACAACGACCCAATGCACGACAACACCTGTCTGCGTGGTCTGCGGTAAAATTTCTCTGGCAGTTCCGGTTGATTTTGTTAGGATTGCCTGCTTGATAGGTCCACAAGATGCTTTTCCATCGATTCTATCCGTCCAGTCAGCTCTTTCTGACTGTTAGCACCACCACGTCCGGACTGATGCGTATCGGGTCTGTTTTCCACTTGTCTACGCAGTCTATCCAACATCGTAAGCAGGTCTTCTATCGCTTTTGAATCGTTAATAATGGAGGGATGTTCTTCGATGAAATACGTAAGACGTCTCACATGGCTTGCAATGGGTTTGCTGTCTTTACCAACAGATTTCAACATCTCCGCCGTCGAGATGCTTGGCTTCATTTGGGAACAGTGCTCCATGAGGTCGGTGTTTTGGAAACCAGATGCGAACGTGTACACAAGATCAACATTTCTCCGTGTTATGAGTTCAGGATTCTTCACAAAGCAGTCAACGCAGAGTTGCAGCAGTTCAGGTCTAGAAAAGATGGCACGTTCTGGGTTTGGTAAATAGGGCTGCACGCATTCCAGGACCAGGTCGCCGTCATTAGCGGCAATTGCCAATCGCATGACTTCAAATACATTATCGTAATTTACCCAACCTTTTGTACCAGCAAAGCGGTCGGGGAAGCGGGCTGCTATCTTACGGAACAATTGCACATCGCGCGGTTTGTTGACATCCAAGCGTCCAATGAAACGACGCAGGCGATGCTCACAGATTTCCTTGAGTTCTGGGGACTCAAACAGCGTTGTCGCCTCGTATAGATCGATGACATTGTCGTCGGTGATGAGGCGCTGATCTTTTGTTTCCAAAAATCGGGTAAAGGTTTCCAAGGTTTTTTTGTTATTTGGGATTTTGAGGTTCTTTTGATTGCGGCAATTCACTACCTCTAGGTGGCGTAGTTTAAGGCCAGGGAGACGCATGTTTGGATGGGGATCTATGATAAGTTTCAGTGCATTGTGGCCTAGATCACAATCCTCTAGTTTGAGGTCACGTAGGGAAGTGAGGTATGAAAGTAGCTTCCATCTTGCTGGCCTTTGCGGTGTAATTCCCGTTAAGGTTAGCTCTGTGACGCCAATAGTATTCATTTTTTTGATCCGATCTAAAGCACTGCGAGGGACTGTTTCTTGCTGGAGCACCCATGTAATATACTTGGTAAAGGCGGTATGGGCGGCCTTGCGAATGCGCTCACTACGGGGGAATCGGTTCAGAGCAGTGACAATCTTATCAAAATCCTTTGTCCTGTTGATATCAGCATCTTCAATGCTTCTTACTAAATCGTCTATTTCAGCGTCACGGTGTGGAATTTCTTGAGCAGCAGTAGAGGTGAATGTTTCGGCATTTGGATAGTCCCTTGGACGTTGTTCAACATCATCCCGGCCAGTGTCGCTGCCAATACGTTGTGGGTTCAGTATTTCCGCGATTCGCGTGCGTTCGCTATCGCTACCGAGTGCCGCTAGCAGCAGTTCTTTTTGATCTTCTGGTAAATGCCTTCTTGCTATGCCCAAAAGATGCTGTTCCATCGATTCTATCCGTCCGTTAACACCACCACGTTCGGACTGATGCGAAGCGGATCTGCTTGAGAGCTCCTCCTGTTGTGGCGGTACTTCATCATCGACTTCGTATTCGTGCCCTATGAAGGTATAAACCCCTTTTGGATCGGGTATACTGCGTATAAAGCGAGAGCCAGGTGGTAGCCCTCTTGCATGGCTACGAGCGCGAAGCATAACACGGCGTGTGCTTCGTGATGGAGCGCGACCGGTTCCAGATGCGCTAGTGGCGCTGTGCACAGCGGGTCCGTTCTCAACTTGTTTACGCAGTCTATCCAACGCCGTAAGCAGGTCTGCTATCGCTTTTGGATCGTTAATAATGGAGCGATATTGTTCGATGAAATTCGTAACACGGTTCACATACGCTTCAGTGTGTCTGCTGTCTTTACCAACATACTTCAATATCTTCGCTGTCAAAATGCTTGGCTTTATTTTTGGGCAGTACTCCTGGAGATAGGCGTTACCAACACGATCTGCGATCGTGTACACAAGATCAACATTTCTCTGTGTTATGAGCCCAGGACTCTTCGCGAAGTAATCAGCACAGAGTAGCAGTTGGTCAGGTATAGAATGGGTGGTCCCTGTTGTGTTTGGTAAATAGCGCTGCGCGCATACCAGGACCAGGTGAGCGTCTTTGGCGGCAATTGCCAATCGCATGACGTTGGATGCATTATTGCTATTCACTAAACCTATTGTACTAGCAAAGCGGTCGGGGAAGCGAGCTGCTATCTTACGGAACAATTGTACATGGCGCGGGTTGTTGGGATTCAAGCGTCCAATGAAACGACGCAGGCGATGCTCACAGATTTCATTGAGTTCTGGGCACTCAAACAGCGTTGTCGCCTCGTATAGATCCATGACATTGTCGTCGGTGATGAGCCGTTGGTCTCCTGTTTCCAAAAACTGAATAAAGGTTTCTAAGATTTTTTTTGTTACTCGTGGGAGACCTTCGCGCTCTGTAACACCATAAGGTGCAGGTATCGTCCAGCTCTCTTCGGGTACTGCCCCAATCTCCAGAAGTGTTTGGTGCATCGCAAGTAGAGTCCCTTTCGACAGTGTGAGAGTTGCTGCTCTCTGATCGGGACTTGTGGCAACAACGACCGGGTTAAAGAGTTCGGACAATGGAATGTCTGGCTGAGCGGCAGCCAGCTGCATCATCAGGCGACGAGGAATGACTTGATCTTTGCCTTCAAACGCAAAGGGTCCTGCTTCATTGTCGGATTCGAGGATTTTGTTGATATCGTTCCATGTCGCACCTTCCTCTAAGGTGACAAGTAGCTGCTTCCGAGCCTGCATGCGTAACTCCCTACACATGTCTCCAGCTCTCCCAATCAACTGTGCAAAATGAACTGGGTGTGTTTCGAGGCTTTTTTGAATGCGGGCTATGACGTACAGAAGAGCTCTAACGGCTTTACCATCGTCATAGACGTTGGGATGTCTCTTAATGAACCCTTCAATAGCGTTCAGCATCTCTCGTCTTCGGTACTCTTCAGGCATCGCTGGATCAAGATCTGGGGAGAAACGGTGAAACATCATGAGGTGGTCTCTCAAATGCTTGTCATCTTCTATACCCCTTAGTACACCGGCCCAGTGCAGGGGTACGATATGGGGATAGCGTTGCGCTAGACGGGAGGCCACTAACTTAGCAACAATACTCACCTTGGGGCGACAGGCTAGTTCGCAGAGAACGGGGGCATTGCGTTCGTTCACGTACTCTGGGATAAAATGGAAGAGATCTAGTGTGCGTAGGATACAGTGTACATCTGCATCTGCACCTGTATCAGCACCTTCAGCAAGCCTTAGGTGGTGATTCATACAGACTCTAACGATATCGGCGTTTTGTGGTCGCCCAGATAAATTCCGGATGGCAAGGTTATCAAGAAGTTCAATGGGGCTGGAATCTCCAAACCTTTCCAGGCGATGCATAAAACGTGCGGCAATATCATCAAGAAACAGAGCCCCTGCTTCAGTGTCGAGGGGAATATCGTCAAGCATAGCGCGCATATGCGCCTCACAAAGCTCTCTAAGGCCCGGGACTAAGAAAAACGCCGTTGCGTCGTAGATCTCGAGAAGATTGCTTGAGGTGATTAAGCTTTCATCCCCTGTCTCCGCGAAGGCGATGAGTGTCTCTAGCGTATCTTTGCGAATCAATGGCTCGCCGCCGTCCACGCCGCGGTAGTTGTAGTCTGGCAAGACAAGAAGCGTTGATTCCATCAGTGCATCGGGGTCTAGACTACGACCGTTTAGCGCTAGGAGTATGCCTTTGGAAACGCTCAGACCCTCACTAGTGTCGCTTGCCCCAGCGATAACTTTGACCTGATCAAAAAGAGCGTCTAGGGGTTCAGGTCTTGTTTCCAGCAACTGCTCCATGGCTTGTCTGGGAAGCACTATGTCTCTACCGGAGTATGTGATGGTATTAATTTCGGGATCTGCTTCCAGGGCTGCAGCGACCGTGTCCCAATCGGAATGTTCGTCAAGGTCAAGAGTGTACCCATGTCTTAGCTCGTCTTCAAAACGCACCTTATCCGGGCCATGGAACGCATTGATGATTTGTTGTTGTATGTCCTGGGGGCAACAACGCCGCACTTGCTGAAGAGTGGAGGCTGTCGCGTGGTCCACTCGTAACCTAACATCAGCGCTACTGGCGTCGTCGCTAGAAGGGAAGGCTCCGTCGCAAAATCCTCGTATTGCTGCCATCACCTTTAAATAGTCGGTCATCGCCTCTGAGTCCTGCAGGAGCTTGGGGTGTTGTTCCATAAATCCGCGGACGAGATCAACGACTTTTGCTCGGCGTCCGGTTGAATCCTCGCTTTCTAAGGGCACATCCGTGATGCGACGATAGATTCGGCCCATCCATGCAAAACGCTGCCTTTCCCCAACAGTCGATGGCAGTGTAGCTGCCCAGTCGTGTAGATCTTGTTTCGCTGCTTGCGTAGATTCTTCCTTCCACCAACTTCCTACCCATTCCATGATTATTCTCTTGGTTGTTGAATTATAATATCAAAAGTCCATTTGTATTTTAATATATATATTTATTATTTACAATATAGTGATATATTGACTTTTAAAATATAATTACTTAATTAAAAAAGCGCCCTGGGGAGACAGAGAGATCTTACCGCAGACCACGCAGACGAGCCGCAGACAGGACGCATACAGGTGTTTTCATGCATTGGGTCGTTGTAACCATCGACAGGATTTTAACGCCGACCGCGCCGACCACCGCCGACAAACGCCGACAGGCTCGCTTGGTGTGATGTGTGTGCAAGGATGCGGGTTCCTTTTAGACGCAGACCACGCAGACAGGACGCAGACAAGCCGCAGACGAGTCTTGTTGGGTTGTAGGCTAGGGTGCTAGTCGGTTTCTTTTGCAGCCAGCAAGAACGGATCAGGAATCGCCGCTACATGGCGACTCTTGACCCGTTCTTGCTCCCGCAGTCATCAGCGCCACGAATAGAGAGAATACACTCCCTTTATTGCGCTGAAGGGCGAATCATGACGTGCACGAGCCTGTCGGCGGTGGTCCTGTTTTAGTCGGCGCGGTACTAGCGTGGGTGACGGCGTTAAATTTCTGTTGATTGATACAGCAACCTAATGCACGACAACACCTGTCTGCGGCTATCTGCGACTTGTCTGCGTGGTCTGCGTCTAAAAGGAACCCGCATCCTTGCACACACATCACACCAAGCGAGCCTGTCGGCGTTTGTCGGCGGTGGTCGGCGCGGTCGGCGTTAAAATCCTGTCGATGGTTACAACGACCCAATGCACGAAAACACCTGTCTGCTCCCATCTGCGGTTAGCGTCGCAGGCTCCACTGTCAAGTGTCTGTGTGGTCTGCGGTAAAATCATATCCGTAACCTTCACACCCCCCATGCCAACACTCGCCGCGGTTTCTTCTTCACTCTTTTCTTGAATAGGGTATGCTGGGAATACCAACAGACTGCGGGGAAGTTATGTCACATAAAACACGTTTAATGCGCTTGCGCGACGAGATGTCTTCCAACAATCAAGAAGCACTGCTCATCGAGGATCCCATAAGTCTTTATTACCTTACAGGGATACATCTATCTGCAGGTAAGTTACTTGTGACTCAAGCTGCCGCCCAGCTCATCGTTGATGGTAGGTACCACGAAATGGCCAAAACACGCTGGCCTTTTGGTGTTTCTTTAGCGGAAGACGGAGTTTTGGAGCGCAGTCTTAAGAACTTAGGAGTCCAAACGCTCTCTTTTAGCGCGAGCGACACCACGTATCGTCGGTTTAAAGAGTTAGAAGAGGCGCGCGACGGCATTGTAAACGGCAAAGCCCTTAAACTTGAAGGTGTTGAGAATCCCGTTGAAGCTCTCCGTCTCATTAAAGAAGAGGACGAGCTCGACAAACTACGTAAGGCGGCACACCTCGGATCTCGGGGTTACGATTTGATTTGTGATTTGCTCGTAGCAGGTGTAACCGAGCAGGAACTCGCTGTGGAGCTCGACCTTTTCTGGAAACGCCATGGAGGCAAGCGGGTGGCCTTCGATCCCATCGTGGCCTTTGGTACCAATACTTCTATGCCTCACTATCATACGGGTAATGCCAGGCTCTCTTCGGGGGAGCCGGTCCTTATTGATATTGGAGTGACTTTAGACGATTACCACTCGGATATGACGCGTGTGGTCTTTTTCGGTGAGCCGGACCCACACCTTGTTGAAATATACAACATCGTTTTTGAAGCCCAAACAAAGGCATTGGCGGCATGTAAGCCGGGGACAACGATGGCGGAACTCGACGCTTCTGCCCGCGATCACATTGCCCGAGCGGGATATGGTGATAATTTTAGTCATAGCCTAGGTCATGGTATTGGCTTAGAAGTGCATGAAACACCGACTATCCGCGGTAAAGGCCCACAGGTCGATCTTAAACTTGCTGCTGGCATGGTTGTGACGATTGAGCCTGGGATCTATGTTCCTGGCTTAGGAGGAGTGCGCATCGAAGATACAGTGGTGATTACGGCTGATGGCTACGAAGATCTCACCAAGCGCAGTAAAGACCTTCGAGTCATTCGTTAGGTAGAGACTTGGAAAATAATTCTAAGTACCTTATACTATGGTGTTTAAAGTTTATGGACTGCTTTAAGTAATGCTCAGCTTTCGCCAAAAAATCTTCATCAGTTATCTGGTGGTTTTTCTTATCTTTATCGCGTTGATGTTTCCCTTTGCGACTAAAACGGTGAAAAATCTCGTTTATCGGTCGATGAAAATGCGCTCGAAAGAGCTCATCATGAAGATCCAGTCGGCGCCTAACAATCAGGAGCTTGTTCGCCGCGTCAAAGATCAGAAGGGACAGATTTTCTTCCGTGTCGGTATCATTACTGACGAACATAAGATCCTTTACGACACGGCAGCCAAGCGCGTGTTAGGTCCCCGCTTTACTCAAGAATATGTTGTTGACCACCCGGAAGTTCTCGAAGCTTTTGAGACCGGAATGGGCTACAGCGAAGATTACTCTGACATCTTAAGTCAGAAATATATCTACCTCGCCACCGCCTTCAATTTCCACGGCAAAAAGTACGTGATGCGTAGCGCCTTCCCATACAAATATGTGATGGACCTCACACGTGACTTTGAGCTTGGCTTTCTGATGCTCTCTATTGCCGTGCTACTGATGTTTAGCATCATGACTTGGCTGATTATTTATCGTCTCTCCAGCCCCATCCAGCAGATCATCACCGATATCACTCCCTACCAGGAAGGGCTGTCCACGACGATTCCTGAAATTCAGCTGGGTAGCCCCGACTCTGCTGACGATTTCTCACGTCTTGCAAGTACATTGAATTCTCTGTCGGCAAAAATTCAGAACCATATCGACACGATCACCTCCGAGCGTGACGAGAAAGAGGCGGTTCTAGAGTCTTTGAACGAAGGGGTTATCGCGACCGACAAAGACATGCGTATTACCTACGCCAACGAGATGGCGCTGCGCTTTCTGAATCACCCCAGCGAAGATGTTGTTGGAGAGCTTTTCAGTGTCTTGGGGCAGCAGCGTTTTGAAGATATGCTTCGTGAGTGCCGCCAGCAGGGCGATGTACTTACAGATCTTCTTACCTATACCCAAGGCGGACGTAAGGTATATCTCCTTGTCGTCGCTGTGCCGCAGCGCCGAGAAGGTGCGGTTTTGGTGCTGCAAGATCACTCGAGCCAGTATCGTATGATGGAGATGCGTAAAGAGTTCGTTGCCAATGCTTCGCACGAGCTAAAGACGCCAATTACCGTTATTCAGGGTTTTGCTGAAACCCTGCACGACCACCCAGACCTGCCTAAAAATAAAGTCGTAGAGGTCACAGGTAAAATCGTGCGCAACTGCCAGAAGATGACGCGCCTCATTCATGACCTGCTTACACTGGCCGACATCGAGAATATCCCACGTTCGAACTTGGTGAATTGTGGCCTAGTGGCGCTCGCTGAACGCTGTCGCGAACTGCTAAAGGATGCCCATCCTTCCGCCGTGGTGAAGCTCGAGGTCGAGGAAGAAGGGGCCATGACCATCACCGCAGATCCCAATCTGATGGAACTGGCATTCTTTAACCTTATCGAAAATGCCGCCAAGTATTCGCACGCACCTGCCGAGGTGACAGTTACTATCAAGCAGCAGGGCGACAGCATCCAGGTAGAGATTGCTGATAAAGGAATTGGCATTCCGGAGGCTGATCTCGACCACGTCTTCCGGCGCTTCTACACCGTCGATAAGGCCCACTCTCGTAAAATGGGAGGCTCAGGGCTTGGCCTTTCTATTGTCGAGAACATCATTCTTAAGCATTTCGGTACCATTACAGTGGCATCTGAAGGGGGTGTAGGCACGACCTTTACGATTGTGTTACCCACCCAAATGGAAAAAATGCTGTAGGATGCCGGTCACACCAAAGCTATTTAGCAGTTAGTGTGAATGAGACTTTTGTTCCTTCGTTCTCTTTGGACTCCATCCAGATACTGCCGCCATGTTGTTCTATGATCTTTTTAACTATTGTAAGGCCAATGCCATGTCCTTCGTCTGAGGCTGATGGGTCCTTCACCTGATGGAACATGCGAAAAATTTTGGTTTGTTGAACTTCAGAAATTCCAATTCCGTTGTCCTGAACGTAGAGTGTTAGAGGAGCATCGGGTGTTAGAGCATGGCCAATCTTAAGTTGCTTCTTGTCTCGCGTATTGTACTTGATGCCGTTAGTGATAAGATTGGTGAAAACAGCTTTTAATTGGGTGCGTTCAGCAGTGACGGTAGGTAATGAACTGTTGATGAATATTTCAGCTTTTCTTTCGGAGCAATATAGCGCCAGTTCCGTGCGTATCTCCTCGAGCAGTGCGTTTAGATCCACTTCACCATAGGCCTGGTCGGACTCGGTTTCTCTCGATAGCTGTAACAGTGAATCGATCATATTGTTTGCACTGTTGCCGAGTTGATGGATGAGCTGAAAACGCTCGCGCTGTTTCTCGCTAAGGGCTTCTTCTATTTCATGTTCTAGGATCGTCGTATGTGAAACTAGGGATCTCACCGGCTCTTTAAGGTCATGTGCCACGAAATAGGCGAATTCCTGGAGCGACTTGTTGGATACTTCTAGTTGACTGTTTGTTCGTTCGAGCCTAGCCAACAAATGCTCGCGCTGCTGTTCATCCACCACTCGCTGTTCAATGTCGGTAATCGCCCCCACGATGGATATCGACTCACCTGCTTCATCTTTACGTGGGTATCCTATGACTGAGTACCAGTGCCATTGATCTTTGGGGTCTGTTAATTGAGTGATTTCGTCTAGTGGTTCTAGAGATTCGAGCAACTTCTTCATATTTTCTTGTGCGTCAGGGTGGAAAAGCTTGAGAAATTCCGAAAAAGGCAGCTCCTGATCGCTCTGACCGGCATTAGTAAGTTCACACAGGCGTCGTGAAACCCACACAGTTTGATTGCTTGGTGACCACTCCCACAGTCCAGCATTGAGTCCCTTGAATGCTAAATTAAGTCGCTCTCGTTCAAGCTTAAGGTCTTTTTCGAGCACTTCATTCAATTCGTTTAGCTTTGGCGCAGCAAGTAACTTGGGGATAAGCGGAACTAGGGCTATGGCTGTAGCCCAAGAAACAAGCGCTGTCATCATTTTGACAAGGCCTGCAAATCTATAGACCGGATAGTAGAATATTGTGGCTTCGATCAAGTGACCCGCACCACACAAAATAATAAATGCCGCGAAAAGAAAGAAAATTCGATTCTGAGGGATGTCATGACGCTTTATTTTGAAATACAAGATGGCACATGGTATCGCCATGTAAGCACCGAAAATGGCTATGTCAGAGATGATGTGAGTCCACCCCAACGCATCTGTCCAGTAGCCGCAATTCCACCTTTGCGGCCAATACGCAGTTTCAAACAAGAAGCTAATAGGATTGAAAGACATGACAGCCTCGGTTTGACTTTAGAGGTTTGCTTGAAGATACGGGGTCTTCGGAAGGTACTTGTATAGCGGACACTAGCTTATCAGTCATCGGCTTGAATCTCAGTTAAGGATGTCTCTTACACCACGGTTAATATCAGCAGTAGCTGCATGCGATTGTATCCTGGCCATGATGTCACTTAGTGCCTTTCGGGCAAGGGTTTCTCGGTATATAACTTCAGCCTGCGGGGATTTAAACATCACATGACTGATTTTTTTTACATCCGTGATTGTGTTCTAGCTTTCTTGTAGGTGCAAGTGGAATGGTGACAACGCAGTGAGCTCCACCTTCATTTGTGATCGTGATATCGCCACCATATAGCATAACAATCTTCTTGCAGATAGCCAGTCCTATCCCTTTGGAGACCACTTTGTTATTTCTTTGCACGTAGGGAGGTGAGAAGACCTCAAAAAGATTATTTGCTAGTGATTCGGGAATTCCGTGTCCGTTATCGCTTACTGAGAGCATCCAATGTTGTGAGGTGCGCTCTGCGTGAATATCTATCGACAAAGAATTCACGGCGGCATGTAGCAAACTGTTTTCAAGTAGAGCTAGCAGAATACGTTTCAAGTCTATGGCACCTATAGGCGCCATTGACAGATTAGAGAATCGTATTTGAGCGTTGGTCTTAGAGATCAGGGGTCTGAGATCCTCTGCCATCAACCCATTCAAGATAGGCTCTATAGCAATGTCTTCTTCTTTGGATGGGTTTCGATTACTGCTGATCTCGAGAAATTTGATTAGATTGTCACTCATTTTTCGCAGTGAAACACAGGCGTTCGAAATGCGGTCGAACCAAGCACGGGCTGTATCATCGAGGGAGTTATCTAAGTGCTCTTTGAGAAGATCGCTAAAAGAGGAAATACATCTGATGGGGTCTTGTAGGTTGTGTGATGCCGCATACGTGAATACCCTTAGATCTTTTAATACAGCTATTTCGTCATGTTTTTGTAGAACACTGGGGAGGTTCTCCTTCAACGTCGAGCGACTGGCAATAAGCTCACCTGTCACTTCATCGTTGATCGCGCTGACATCTAGAATGACGGGAATCTTCTCACCCAAGTTACTGATTAAAGAAAGCTCGGCACCGTGAACATGTCCGTGGGTTTGAAAGCACTTGAAAGTTCTATGTGCATCATCGTGACAGTCGGGATGGTACAGCTGAAAGATTGCTCTACCTAAAATATCATCTTTAGAAGTGTAGCCTAGGCGCCTTACAAGCGTCGCATTACAGTTGGTAACATGTCCATCTTTTGACGATACACTGACATACATATCGGGAGAGTTTTCGTAGAAGTCAGCGTGGCGGGCTACGCGTTCTTCCAAAGCCCTTCGTACAGTATATTCCGCTGTGACATCAGTCCACACTTCAGCTACTTGTAGTGGTGAACCGGAGGACCAATTAGGGATGAGTTCAGCTTTAACTATCCTGTATTGCCTCTCTGATGTAACCCAGACCAGCTCACGGCAATGGGGAATATTGTTAATTAGAGATTCTACAATGCTATTGTCCCAGGCTGACGGAAGGGAGAGCTGTAGACGTTGCATGCTTGGCGTTACTTGCACTATGTCCTGAGCTTCCAGCATTTGTAACAGCGCAAAGTTTGAGTCTAAGATAACGTAATTGAGGCAGGCGGAGGTAAAAAGATCCTTGTTCTTAGAGTTGGAATATAGGCCTGGCAGCTCCCAAAGGATGATCCCTTGAGATAGCCGAGAACATACCCACTTTCCATTTTCCATCTGTGTTAAACCCTGATTAGCAGTGGCGTATCCTGAAAACGCGACTTCATGGTTGTGCAGTAATATCGGACGGTAGGGTTACTAACGTGAACCAAAAATTCTTGAGGCTGGCTACTACGGTTTTGAAACCCTCGAAATCGATGGGTTTGCGCAGGTAGCAGTTGGCGTGGCGAGAGTAGCTTTTGACGATATCTTCCTCGACGGCGGAATTTGTCAATACTGCTACGGGAATCATCAGTAGCTTGGGATCTTGCTTAACTTCATTGAGTACATCAAGGCCTGAAATTCCCGGTAGGTTGAGGTCTAGTAGAATGAGTGACGGGAGCTTAGCGTCTTCATACTCTTGTTCATGCTTAAGATATCGGAGGGCTTCCTCACCGTCTTTAACACGGAAAAGATCGATATTGAGCTTAGCTCTCGACAGGCTAATCTGCGCGAGCTCCGCGTCGGCATCTTGGTCTTCTACCAAAAGAATGTGTGCTGGTCGAAGGTCAACATGAGGTTTAGCTAAGCTGGTCATTGCTTATGGTCCTTTTGCATGAAGGGTTACAGTGAATTGTGTGCCACCTTGTGGTAGCTTTGTGGAGCTAATTTGTCCGTTGTGGATTGCGGCGATTTTTTTGCACTGGGTTAGTCCTAGTCCTGGTCTTGTACTTGGACCTGCGGGTGAATAGCGGAAAAATGCTAGGAAGATTTGTTCCGCTATCTCGTCGGGAATCCCCTGTCCATTGTCTTGAACACTTATCGTGCAGAGCCCATTTGTGCTTTCAGCGTTTACAGTGATGTGCGGGGTTTGTTGGGGTTTCGCATACTGAATGGCGTTTTCTATCAGCCGAGAAAGGAGCTGCTTTAGCATCTTTGGGTCTGCGTAAGCTGTTGGCATTCTATTGTAGGATATCTTTGCGCCGCTTTGGGATATTTCAGAAGCCAAATCTAAAAGGCAATCTTCTAACACATCGTTAAGGTCTATTATGTCGGGGTTGAACTTGTCACGACGTATGAAGGAAAGCTGTGTCGTTCCAGATACAAGGTGGTGGATACGTGCAACTGCATCGTTGATATAGCCAATCCACTGATGTTCTTCATGTGATTTGTCAAAGGCTTGCTTGTCAAAGAGCAGGCTCAGATAGCTTTTGATGTGGCGGATTGCACTGTTAAGATCATGCGACAGAGCGTATGTGATTCTGTCCACTTCGTCGTTAACTTCCTTTTCTGCGCTCATGTCTACGCATATTCCGTAGATACACTGCTTACCGTCTTCAGTTAGCTCAGACCTACCACGCCATAGTGTTGGTAGCCTTCGTCCTTGGGCCGATTTTAGTATAAGGGACCACTCGAACAGGTCTTCCTTCCCAGATGCTAGGCGAGGAGGGTCTTCTTCCAGAAGTTCGCTCCATGTGATGGGAACGAAAGCGTTCCCGCTTTGCTGTGTCATTTGAAGAAGCTCTTGGAAGCGTGGATTTATCCATACTAGCTCGTTTTCAACGTCCCAGTACCACTGCCCTTCCAAGCTAAGATCGAGTACACCACCAGTGATTTTGGGTAGCATCTTTTCAAAGGTGCGCTGTGATTGCACTAAGACACTATTCGCGTTTGTGCCGGTATTTACCATGACTGTGCCTTAGATCCGTATATTTAGGGGGCTCTGGAGTAGTGGCGATGTCAGTTTCGTTGTCTGCTTCATGATGACGTCAAAAGTTATCTTTAAAAAAAAACGATGCCAATGTCAAGTTGCCAAAGATTTACGGGAATCGAAGAGCCTGCCCCAGTCATCGCCCTCGGTAGAGACGCTTGCGAAAGCAGGCTACTTTGATGCTACCACAATCCATTCCAAAGCTTTTGTAGGCCTGACGTTTACGATCGTGTTACCCACCCAAATGTAAAAAATGTTATAGGTGTAGGTGACTTTATGAATTTTGGTGACGCAGATGACTGTAGACATTGATGATATTACGGCGACGGTGAAGCGCGATATGGTCATCTTCACCAAAGTTAAAGAAACCATTGGACAGGTGATTGTCGGTCAGCAAGATTTGATCGATAGCATGATGATTGCCCTCCTGGCTGATGGGCATCTGCTACTCGAAGGTGTTCCGGGTCTCGCCAAAACCCTCGCTATCACAACACTTGCTCAGGCGACACGCTGCGACTACAAGCGAATTCAGTTTACCCCAGACCTTCTTCCTGCCGATCTGATAGGCACCTCGATCTATAACCCCAAAGAGGGGACTTTTTCCGTTAGGAAAGGCCCTATCTTCACCAATATCGTCCTTGCTGACGAGATCAACAGATCTCCCGGTAAGGTACAAGCGGCGCTACTGGAAGTGATGCAAGAGCGCCAGGTGACGATAGGTGGGGAGACCTTCCGTGCCCAAAGCCCCTATCTTGTGATTGCCACACAGAACCCTATCGAGCAGGAAGGCACCTACCCTCTACCTGAAGCGCAAACAGACCGCTTCATGATGAAGGTCAGGCTCGACTACCCCACAATAGAAGAAGAGCGCGAGATCATGGCACGCTGGGCGCATGTCGGCGCCAAGCCCTCTGTAGAACCCGCCATAGGTCCGGAAGAGATCTTGCGAGCTCGCGACACCGTCAACAGCATTTATGTTGATGAGAAGATCGTCAACTACATACTTAGCATTGTCTTTGCCACTCGACGCCCCCGAGATTTCGGTGTGCAAATTGAAGGGCTGTTGGAATTTGGCGCTTCACCACGAGCGAGTATGGCATTGAAACTATGTGGGCAAGCTAAAGCTTTCCTCAGTGGGCGCGGCTATGTGACACCGCATGACATAAAAAGCTGCTGCCACGACGTTATCCGCCACCGCATTCGCTTGAGCTACGAGGCAGAGGCCGAAGAGCTTAGCACCGACGATGTTCTCGACCGTATACTGGAGACCCTTCCTGTTCCCTAAGGAGGGATCCTATGTCAGAACCTTCGACTGAAGTTACAGCCGAATCACTGCGTCACATCAGACGTGTCCAGCTACGTAGCAAGCGCCTTGTAGATACTCTGCTTGCTGGGGCTTACCGCTCGGCCTTCAAGGGCCGTGGTATGGAGTTTGCTGAAGTACGCGAATACCAGCCAGGTGATCCGACACGTCATATTGATTGGAATGTGACAGCACGCATGCAGCATCCCTTCGTTAAGCATTTCGAAGAGGAGCGCGAGCTCACTGTCATGCTCGTTGTGGATATCTCTGGATCTGCCCATTTTGGAAGCCAGACACGTACTAAAGCCGAGCTTATGGCTGAGCTTGGAGGCGTTTTGGCCTTTTCTGCCATCGAAAACAATGACAGGATAGGGCTCATTTTATTTTCCGATGGCGTGGACAAGTATATCCCTCCCAAGCGCGGCGTGCGCCATGCGATGCGTGTGGTACGTGAACTTCTTGTGCAGCGCCCTTACGGCACTAAGACGGATATGCGTAAGGCTCTAAACTATCTGGGAAAAGTGCAAAAGCGCTCGTGTATTTGCTTTCTGATATCAGATTTCCTCACTCGCGGATACCAACACTCGCTTCGGGTGGCAGCAAAGCGCTACGACCTCATTGGCGTACGTGTTAGCGATCCCCACGAGCGCAAACTTCCCAAACTAGGAATGCTTCAGCTTAAAGACCTTGAAACCGGAGAAGACTGTCTCGTAGATAGCAGTGACACCACTACAAGGGAACTCTTCGATCAACGGGTTCATGAACGTAACTCCAAGCAAGAGCGGATGATGCACCAGCTTGGGGCCGGATTCATCGACATCTGCACAGATACACCCTACACACAGGCTCTGCATGGGTTTTTCCGACATCGCCAACGCTTTGGGAGGTAGCCTGTGCTTTTGCGTGCCATCATGATGTTGCTGTGGATCGCATATATTCCTCTGCATTCCGCTGAGGAGGCTGGTGAGGGATTTACTGCTGAGTTTTTCGTAGAAAAAGAGACGCTAGGCCTCGGAGACACTCTACCCTTGCGTCTTGATATTAGCTATCCCAAGGGCTATGTCGTCGATGAACAGCGCTTTCAATCAAATCCTTTCGACGAAGGGGAGCTACCGTTTACTGCGTTCATAGTAAGAGATGTGAATATCGAAAAAAGCAGCTCAGACGCATATGAGAATCTTATCGTAAACTATATTCTAGAGCCATGGGAACCTGGACATCACTTTCTTGCTGTCGGTGTAGTGAAGTTTTTTCCCCAGACACCCGATCTTAAAGAAGTATTGCTACGAGTGGACTCGATTGCGGTTTTTGTCGACCCCTTAATAGGTTCCGGACCGCTCCAAGCCGCTGATGTGCTGCCGCTTTCTCAAAAGCCCATTATTGATATGGATGCTTCAAACAGACAGCACATCCTTAAAGGAGATCTGGTACAGCCCGAAATCAATTTACGCCTGCTGGCCGAACGCGTCTTTCCCTGGCACTACATAGTCCTGTTTTTTGTGGCACTAACTTCAATATTTTTTGCGGGCTACGCCATCTCACAGTATCTTAGAATTCGCAAAAAAGTGCCTAAACCAACTCCGGATCCCACCAAACAGGCACAAAAACGCCTTCATGCGCTGATGCAAGGCCTAAAGTCCGAGGCCAGTGATAGCGAATCCTTTTACGTGGAACTCACAGAAACAGTACGACAGTTCGTTGAAGACAAATACGACATCAATGCCCCGGAAAAGACCACAGAAGAGTTTTTGCATCACATTACTGAGGGCGATGTCTTCGAGGAGCAGACACGTCAGCAGCTCGTCGAGCTTTTGCAATACGCCGACAAAGTAAAGTTCGCTCAGCATGCTAGCAGCGAGAGCGACCGCAAGCAGGCCCTCAAATTCGCCAACAATTTCATTGCTATATCGTAGCAAAGGCGAAAAGAAAACCCTTCTGACTTTGCGTCTTAGAATCTTTGCATCTTTGCGTTTCTTTTTGTGTAAGTCGAATGCACCTTAGGCCTGCAAATAGATGATGCACATAGGCCCGCCCGCCTTCTTTCACTTGCCAAACGTCTCGTAGGATGCGCGACAGAAACGCACTTGATAGCGGAGCTTAGCGTCGCAGGCTCCGCTGCCAGGAGCGATGCTAAGGCGCAGAGGCGCAAAGAGAATCTTTCTGGCTTTGCGTTTGGTTTCGTATAAGTTGACCAAGTCTAAAGCATGACTGCGTTAGGTGCGCTTTTGGTTAAGTTCTCTCCACCTCTGTACTACCTGTGCGGCGATGGGTGCGGCATCTTTGCCTGTTGTGCCGTAGCGGAGGTAGACGATCACAACCAGTTCGGGCGTGCCGTGGTGGTCTTCGAACATAAAGGTGTGGGGATTGCTCTCGACATTTTTATCAAAAGCGATGGTGCCAAACCATGTGTGGTTGTAGGTGCGCGTGCCTATCTGCCTGTCGGGGCCAAAGCTCTCGACGTTTTCCGCTGTACTTGTCTTTCCGACGAGCTGTCCCTTCAAATTCGTGAGCGCTTGTGTGGCTTCGGGGTAGTCGGAATAGATCTTGCGCAGTCCCCACATGGCTACGGTTTGATAGCGATAGGCCACCTTATACATACCCTCTAGAAGCACCTGACGTACCGGGCTCGGCATGAGTACTTGGCGTAGCATCACTGTGGCATGGCGTAAGTACTGGTTTTCTTTGTGGCGCTCGGAAGCTTCTAAGAACATGGGAAAATCCACGCCTACCGATAGAAGAGCGTCGCGATAATCATAGTTAGGTGTGACGGCTTTGAGTGATAGTCGGTTTTCAGAGGCAGCCCCAGCAAGGCTGTGGACAAGGCGCGGCTGGAGGATGCGTCCTCCATTGGCGATAGCGCTAAACATGACAGCGGTCTGCAGTGGTGTGACAACAAGAGAGTGCTGCCCTATGGCGAGCGCATACAGTCCATTGCGGTTGTAGCTAATGTCATCGGGGACCCTACCGGCGATCTCTCCAGTAAGTTCTATACCGGTTTGAGCGCCGAACGAGAGGTTTTTTGCTGCGTCGGCAAGGTCGTCGGGTCTCTTTAATATGTCGCTGGTAAGTAGGGAAAAATAGCAGTTACTCGAAACTTCGATGGCACGGACAGCGTCGATTTCGCCGACATTACGAGCGAGTGTTTTGGGGAGGGTGCCTCCCTTATAAAACTGGGGAATGGGTTCTCCGGACAATGTACGGCCAACATTCCAGGTCTTTCCCGTCTTTTGTGCTTGGTCGATGATGGTAAGGGGATTAAGTTTGCCTATGGTGACGCCGGCATTAGCCTTGCTTGTGTAGTCTTGAGCAAGTGCCGCATACATCGTTACTAGCTTGAAGATGGATCCTTGTGTTGTCGCCTGTCTGTATGCGAATGAGCGTCCATACCCAAAGCCATATGTGGGATAGAACGCGGCAGCAAGGCGCTTTACAGGTTGCTCAGATCCAAAACCCTTTAGCTGTCGATATCTTCCGTACAAAGGAGTTTCGAGGTCGCTATAGCTGCGCATCGTCGACAGATAGGCGCTTGCCGTTGTAAGGTCCCATCCCTGAAAGTGTTTAGATAGCAGAACATAGCTTGGGTGCCACTGCGTGGCACTGTGGGCTCCACGGAAAAGTTCGTCGTGCCAGCCATAGAAGTGCTCAATTAGAGGACTCAGAATTGCGGTGTCGTCGGTCTCTCCGTGCCAACGGCCCGTTAGCATTAGTAGCGTGAGAGAGTGTCCATGGGAATCCCATAGCTCATTGAACTGGCGGCGCTCTTCTTTGTCGAGGTATTCGGTGTAGGGGCGTGCATATTTTCCTAGGCGCTGTTCTTCGCGTCGTTTTTCCTTTAAGAAGACGCGCTCGTTGTCGCGGCGCCACTGTTTGAAAGCTGTGGTGTGATAAATGTCTCGGGCCATTGCTTTCACGGCCTTACCGAGGACATTGTAGGCCTGATTTGCTTTGCGGTATTCCTCGATACTTGTATCACCCACAGAGTGTAGGAGAGTGTCGGAAAAATACTCTGCCGGAACCGCAACGCGGCATAGGTCTATAACGATGACTTTGTCATAGCTATAGGAAAGAGGTTCTAAATAGGGGTCAAGGCGCTTTTGGGCGGCTTCAACACCGTTGGGATCGAGATTGAGGCTTCCTTCAATGCGCTCACGTTCAGCAGCTGGAAGTAGGCAGTTATGTGAGGTGTGCCCCTGGTCCTGATAGAGGAGGTTACAGAGATAGCGTAGATCCCCCTCACCACCAAGCTCGTGTAGCTGCGCTGCAGCGCGCTGCAATTCTACTGCTTCACCAATTGTAGCGATTTTTTTCATCGCCTGGGCGACGTCGCCACTATCGGGAAAAAGCATGTTGAGGTACTCACCCCAGGTTAAGGAGCGCTCGTCCTCAACGACTACGCTGTCAGGGCCCAAGATTTCGCGCTCCAAGGGTCTGTGGCCATCCCAGATCTCGGCGATATAGTCCTCGGTTTCAAACCAACGTCGAATATGTGCCTGCTTCCCTAGGTCCGTGTCGCGGTCTCCAAGAGGGATAAAGTCGTTAGGGTCCATACGAGGGTGCGATGCCATCGCGACGATATCCCCACTTGTGGGATCCATAGCTACGATGGCGCCGCCTTTAATCCAAGGGTCATTAGGAGCCACCCACTTGCTTTTGTCGTGTCCAGGCTTGGATACACGAGGCTTACGAATGCGCTCGTTGGCACAAAGAAGCTGCTCTGCGTATTCTTGCAACTCTATCGAGAGAGCTAAACGCACCTGCCGACCAGGCAAGGGATCTTTGCCTCCTGGGAGCTCCCACAAAAAGTTGCCGCGGGAGTCGGAAAAAAATTTTTGTTTCCCAGGATAGCCGCGTAGCACATCCTCAAAGCGGCCCTCAATTCCCGATTTACCCACAAAATCATTGATGCGGTAGGCGCGCTCATTGAGTTCTTGTAGGCGCTGCCGTGCAGCCATAGGGGACTCATAGCCTTCAGGAAGTGCAGGGTCTTCGCCTCCTTCACGCTGGCGCACATATTCTCGAAGTCGCTTCCGCTCGTTGACGATGCGGCGGTATTCGGACCCGTCGATAGCGCCCATGTAGCCGATGATGTCGCCGCCCACACGCCCCCAAGGGTAGTGGCGACGGGCCGAGCGCTCAGCACGTAGTCCAGCCCAGCTTCTTTGGAGCATTTTGAGGCGGTAGTACTGCTCTTCAGTGATGTTGGGTTTGATGATGTAGGGTGCGTGGTCGTAAAAGGCGGCTTCAGCATGGATGCGGTCTTCGACGTCTTCAACGTCGAGATCAAGCTCTTCTGCAAGCAGCACTGCAAGTTTGTGAATGTGCTCACGGCGCCGATAGTGTTTGACTTTCTTGCCTTCACTATTGCGCTCCCACACGATAGACGGGAGTTCGCGAATGTCGGCGTATACTACGGCGGCGTTGTAGTGTAATTTATTGAGAGCTAACGGATTGCCGTATCGGTCGGCGATGCTAGCGCGCCTGCCGGGTTCGAGTATGCTTCTGCTAGTGGGCGATGTTGCCGCCACTACACGATCTTCGTGCTGGATTACAGCGAGCTGCCAAAGGCGTAAAAATATTAAGACGAGCGCAACCAACACCAAATGCAACACACGGTTGGCTTTGTCCGGTACACTTTCCTGTGAGTAGTGCGGGCGTCGCGACATCAGGTACGCAAAATTACGGCTTCGTCAAGCCGCCCATCATAACGGAGGCGTCCTTTCTCGGCACCGAACGAATGCACTTAGGCCTGCACATAAATGATGGACATGTGCACGCCCGGCCCCTTCCATCGGTTACGTTTTATTTGGCGTATCCTCAACAAGGCAAATGTGATACGGCTCGTAAGACACGCGACAAAAACGCAAATGTGATACGGCTCGTAAGATACGCGACAGAAACTCACAGGTGTAAAGCCTTTCTGACTTTGTGCAACCGGTAACATGGGTAACACTTAGTTCACCCACATGGGTAACAACTAGTGAACTTTTTTTCCTTTGAGAAGCCAATCCAGAGCCAGTTAGAGCGACGATTACTGTAGGTGTCAAGGCCGCGCTTGCGCGCCGAAGGGAAGCCTTGACACAGAGGGAATCGTCGCTAAACTTCGCCTGAGATTGGTTCCAAAATGAATAAAAATCCGTATATAAATTCATTTAGTTCAGTTACATAGGTAACATTGTTCACCCACATAGGTAACAACTTATCTTCGTCTTCTCGGTGCTAACTCTGGTCTCTTAAACCCCTGCCCTTCGATCAACGTGCCAAGAAATAAGGGGCCGTAATGCACACGAAAATACCCGTTATCAACTTCCTTAAGGCTAACGTATTCTCCACTCAAAAGTTGTCCCAAGTAGCAGGACAGCTGCTTCCAGTATACGCACCCATTCGGTCCCACTTTCCTTACTAGCACATCCCCAGTGTCATACTCCGGAGAGCGCAGTACTCCATCCCAAACACGAACAGAAGGCGAATACACACTTCCTGGTGTCTGTTGATTAAGTGCTTCGTGGGGTCGGTCAAAGTTGTACTCCTCTGTAAATACCTCTAAACGACGTGTTTGCTCCCCAAAAGTAGCGGCTGGTGGTGAAGCCGTTTCAGACTTCAAGCTACGATGAAATCTCTCATGACGACCGTTCTCTTCAGGACATCCAGGAGCTATCCACTCTGGTGTCACTCCAGCTTTAATGAGGTGAAGAGCTAGCTGTGAAAGACGTCCTACACCTGTCGTGGCAAAAGGAGGACCATTGTCAGTACGAATCTTTGAGGGAAGGCCAAATTCATTAAACAGAGTTACATACACCTTCCAAACATCCTCGAATCTCTTACGTTCGATATGTCGATTGTACAGCAGATAGCGAGTGTGACCATCGGTGACTGTTAAGGGCTCAACTTTCAGATTGTCTCCTGTAAAGAAATACCCTTTAAAATCGGCACACCATACATCGTTGCTTTGGTTCACTTCTCCTAGTGGCTGAGTGCGAGGTACTCTTCGACAGAGTTTTCTCGAACAGACCAGATGATGCTCTTTGAAAATTTCGTAAAGCCTTGTCGGAGATGGACAAGGCTCTCCTGGGTATCTTCGTTTGAATATCGCATGGATCTTTTTAGGACCGTATTTTGGGTAGCGCATCTTTATTTCTAAGACTCTCAAAATAAGCTCTTCTTCGTATATCCGAAAAGGGGCTTTAGGTGCTCTACTAGAGTCTGTTAGGGCTGGCTGCCCACCTTCAAGATAACGTTGGTGCCATTTGTATCCCGTTTTACGGCTAACATCACATTCTTCACATAGCTCCTTCATGGTAGCCGATTTAGATATGAAGCTCTTCACAAGGTACATCCTTTGATCTTCCACTTTTGTTTGCCTCCAGGCCATGGCTTCCTCCAGTTAGAGTAGTCATGGCTTAGTGTATTCTGGTTTGCCAAAAGTGTTACCTATGTGGGTGAACCAAAGTGTCACCTATGTTACCGAACTGTACC
>JAJFMA010000150.1 GCA_021772415.1 Chlamydiota bacterium | reverse complement strand
ACACCAAGGTGTCCATAATCACGGCAGGAAAACAGCTCGCCAATACATTCTCTCGAGAGCGCATGTAGCTGCCATATGTCACCATCGTGCCCTGCCCCAAACTCATCGTAAAGAAGGCCTGCCCCAAAGCAGCGAGTATCGCTTTTGGAGTGAGTGAAGACCAGTCTGGTTCAATGAGATAGCGCAATCCAAGCTCAGCTCCAGGCATGGTCAAGCCACGCAAAACCAAAACCAGCAGCAAAACAAAAAGCACAGGCATCAAAATTTTACTAAAACGCTCTATCCCCGCGCGCACTCCCATATAGAGCACGCCCATACTCAGCAGCATAAACGCACCGTGGAAGCTTATGCCCCACCATGGGTTCGCAAGCAGGCTGTCAAAATGGCTATGCGCCTCGAGGACATTGTCAAAATGGGTCAGATTCCCACGAAAAGCTTCGACCAAATATCCCAAGACCCACCCTGCTACCGTGCAGTAGAAAGCGCTCACAAGGAAACCTGTTATCACAGTCACTACGCCCATGTGGCCCCACGCGCGGCCACCAAGCTTAGCAAAAGCCCCCCTTGGGCTCGATTGCGCGTTGCGCCCTATCAAGACCTCGGAAATAAACACAGGGATGCCAATAAGCAAAAGCGCCAACAGATAGACAGCAATGAACGCCGCCCCGCCGTAACGACCCACGGTATAGGGGAATTTCCAGATGTTCGCCAAACCCACAGCCGAGCCGGCAACCACCAAAATAAATCCTAGTCTCGATCCCCAATGCGCGCGGCGCATCCAACCTCCCCGGCATGCTTAGCTAAAGGGAGCCAGTATAGGGAAGTCTGCCTTCTCATTCAAGGGAGAAGAGTTAGCTGTCGTACAGCGCCACGCAAAAAAAGGACACAAGGGACCTAAAGGACACAAGGACACGTAAGTTGTTGTCTATTAGGCGCCCGCTACCTTCTCTTCCTTGAAAAAGATGTCGACAAAAAATTCTTTTTTTTTGAGAGCATAAGTTACTAATAATAAGCCTCATTAGAGCATAACAGCCCTCACAATGCCCTGTGAGAGGTTTACTTCTGAGGAAATTTATGATAGCGTAAGTACGCATCTAGACAAAGATGTAGAGACTTAAGAGCCCGCGACTCGCTTCTCTTACCGACCTCGTCCTCGCTCCACAGCCCCACAACCGACTGTGAGGGGCGCCCGCGGGAAACATAGCACACGCTGCAGTCATTCTTTTGACTGGCAGTACAGGGAGGAGGGAGATCTATGTCCGAAACTGCAGATACCGCCGTTCTTGATGTCGGCGCCGAAGGTACTGATGCTGTCGATACAGTCAACGATGTTGACCTAACTATCGAGCAGCTCACCGATCTGATGATTCTCAAAAAACTCGGTCAACTCAAAGAAGATTTCGCCAGCAAGGGTAAGGAGCTTAAGACGCGCCAAGACAAAGTGCGCTGGCTCCATGACCTCATGCAACGCATGAATAAGCGCATCAACAAAGAAACAGGCGAAATCGACCTCACACATCCAAAGATCGACGAAGCCACTGGCGAGCTCAAAGAGGGCGAGAGCGTCGACGACGACAAAGACCTTGAGAATCTGCTGGTCTTGCGTCGTATGATGAAAGAAGCTGCGAACGATCGCGGTTATGAGATCGAAGCCAAGGGCAAATACAACAAAGACGAACGCGAGCGCATGACTGATAGCCTGCGCATGATCTGTGACGACTTGAACCTGCAAAATGACATGCAGCTTCAAGATCTTAATCAGCTGATCAACGAGCGCTACGAAGTGTACCAGCTGGCAAGGGCCATCCTCAAGCCCTTGCACGAAGATAAGCTACATAAAGCACGTGCAATGTCCGGTCGCTGACGCACGTAACTGGGGTAGGGTTCATTAGGGAGTATAGGTGCGATGACAGTAGAATTTGATACAGATGTCGCAGGATATGTCGACGAAGCATTCGGCAACGAAGAGCTCGAAGCTCTCGGCGCTGAGGTTTCCACCAAAGACGACGACAACAAGCAGGTTGGATGGTTCCCCTACGACACCATCGAATCTCTCGCACGCCCCGTAATTGAAGAATCCAAGACCGCCGAAGGGGTAGAAGGCGCCAAAGCGTCGCTGCTATCTCGCGGCGCCGCTCATATAAAGAACCTTCTTGCCGGCAGAGCCTTTGCTGGGCCCGCACAGTTACCGGATCCCCTTGCTGTAGGCGCGTCAAATGCACCGTCGCAGGGCAAAGTCATGAGCGACCAGCTCCAAATGAACCCTTGGGCTCTTGAAGCTGGAGACACGCAAGCCATTTCAAAAGACATCAGGGCCTTGAGTGTCCAAGCGACGTCTGCCGATGACTCACTCCTCGATGCGGCCGTCGACGAAATCTGCGACTGGGCGGCATGGCTATGGAATAGCGTCAATCCGTGGTCCTCAACCGACAACGAAGAACATGTCGACACCGAAATTGGCCGCAAAAACAGCGACGGCAGCACCAATCCTTTTGCCACAAACCGCCGCACTTTAACGTCTGCTGAACGCGAAGATTTCCGTAAGCAGGTCGCGGAGATGAACCGCCTGTTTGATAAGCTACGCGAGCTCCTCGATGACGACCAGTTCGAAGCCGTCATGCACCTCATTCTCGCCGAAAGCCAGCGCTCCCGTCGTGAAGGTGGTATGGTTGTCCAAGACCAGATGGTCGATAGCTACAAGAAGAAAGCGCGCTTTAACAAGGAACGACTCAAAGAAGCCGAAGTTTTCGTAAAGGCAGCGCAACGTAGCCAGTGGTGGGGAAAATTCGAGGATTTTGCCTCGACAATGGGACTCGGCTTGGCTGCTGCTGCAACTGTCGGCTACAGCGGATGGGGCGTAGTAGCTCTTGTTTATCTCGCCGGAATGGGTTTCAACAAGTGGCAAGGCGACGTTGTTGAACACAGTGCGTCTAAAACGTTCTCTTCAGCGGTGCACTCCCTCTTCGGATGGAACAAACGCAAATCTGAAGGCACAGCTTTCACCATCCTAAAAATCGGTGGTGGTGTGATGAATGTGCTCATCTCGATTCCATTTGCCAGTGTCCACTGGCTGGGAACAGTGATGGAGGGCGCGATGACCCTTGTGAATGTCCACGTAAAGCGCACCACAGACCACGCGCAAGGACGACTGTACAACATCACGTATGAGCTACAGAACGTGCAAAAAGGGGTGACTGGCCACGTCAAGAAATTCGGGGATATCGCCCGCGCCGAAATGGACGACAAGAAGATGGCGGCCAAGATACTCCAAAATGAAGAAGACGAAATCAAAGAGATCATGCAACAAATGTCAGGAAAGTAGGGTAGAGGGGGTTTATTATGTCATGTGAAATTGAATGCAGCGGTGCAGAGAGCATCGACGGCTATGATAGCGAAGCCTACGATGACGGCTCAGAAATCTGGGAGCTTACGGGTATTCATGAAGACACCGGTCTTGTTGAGATACACAAGCTCGATGAAGAAGCCGCAATGGTTATTGGATCGGGCTTCAGTGAACACTCCATGATGGCGACTCTGGCCAAAATCATGGCCTTTATCCATCGTAACTCGCAAAAGAGTCATGAATCCAACAAGCAAGTGGAGAAGGTCCTAATCAAGATTGAGACCAAAAATGTTGTGAACAGCTATAACGGCAATTTTTACCTTGTTTGTCAAGTCATAGGTGGAAGCATCAACGTGCTCGGAGGCCTCATCGCTGCCGGAGGAGCAAAATCCCACGAACTTGTAGGTAAAGTGGCCGATGTACAGGGCTACAAGCTTATTACAGACCGCAGTGGAGCCCTTACTGACCTTGGCGCTAAGAATCTTCAGAACTTCACAAGGCAGATGTCCAAGACAACAAAAAATGTCTCACAGCCCTTCCAGGTTGCGGGTGCCGTTTTCGACAATAGTGCCCAAGCAATGCGTCAGGAAGCAATGGGCAACAAGCAGACCGGGGACACCGAAGTCCAAGAAACTGGACGCTGCTCCGGAAATGAAAAGGACGCCACAGAAGCACAAAAACGTCTTCTCAAGGATCTGGCCGATGGAAAACGTAACGTTTTTGGTACGCTAGCTCGCTAGTCATTCGATTCAAGAGTCGCAAGGCGAAGGGTGCCCTCTAGTGCCCTTCGCCTTTTTTTTGTGCCCATAGATCGTCAGTACGCTTGTGAGCGGCCGCCGTCGATGACAAGGTTTTGTCCGGTGATGTTGGCCGATTCATTGAGTAGAAGTAAGATTGCGCCCGCGACATCCTGAGCGCTAGTATGCCGCTTCGTTGGAGTCGATGACGCTTGTTGGTGTACCAGAGATTCTAACGGCACACCCTGTCGTTGGGCTTGGTGTTGCCACTTGTTGATATGTGTAGATGTCGCGACGACGCCTGGCGAAACGGTGTTGACATGGACACCGCGAGGCCCAAGTTCCCATGCGAGAGACTTAGCTTCGGCCAGCCACATCTTTCTAAGCACACCATACGAGGCGTATTCCGGCATCGCTTCTACTGACGTCACACCTGACAGGATGGCGATGCGGCCGCTATTAGACACATGGGGGATTGTAGCTTTAAGCACTTCTAGAGGGCGCGTAAAGCTCAGTGTGAACATCTCCAGCCATGCCTGTTCCGAGGGAAGGATTTCAGTCGCAAAATTGGGGCGAGGTGTGATCACAACGACGCCATCAACGACGGGTTTGTGCTTTTGAAACCAGTTGTGTACTTGCTGAATATCGTCAGCACATGCGAAATCCACAGCTAGTGACGCGCAACCTAGTTCACGACTCAATGCTGCAAGTTTGTCCTGGTCTCTGCCAAGAAGCAGCAGTTGACGGTTGTTGGCCTTTAATGTGCGTGCAAGTTCCTGCCCAATATCGCTTGTGGCACACATGACAACAGTGATGTTCTCAGAGGCCGCTAGTGGCGCGATCCATGCACACACAATCACTAGCACCTGCGCCCAAATTCTATTCATAGCCAGATCTCCTATCTTCACCCAAAAACACGTTCACTCCTCCTTTTGTAAATAGATGTTCGAGTTCAGGTTCTTTTCATATTCTCAAGCACATGCAGTGAGTTCCATCATGAGGCCCAACGGGCCGTTTTATGATAGCCCCACCCTCACGGGTGGGGCTATCATAAGGCAGTCCTTCGGACCTCAGAACCAATCACCTACCAATATCTCTAGTCTAGTTAAGACGCTTGCATTCATTG
>JAJFMA010000149.1 GCA_021772415.1 Chlamydiota bacterium | reverse complement strand
CGGCGCAAGAACCATGCGACGCCAACCATGACTAGGAGGATGAGGGTGAGCATCAGCATCATGTGCATGAAGTCACTAAAGAATTGATTGGGAGTGTCGTCGACTTGCTGCTGAATAAATAGAATATCTAGGGGATTGTCTGGGGAATCGATGATCTCCTCATTTTGGCGCACGGGGGCTTCTTGATCTTCGGCGTACGTTGATGTAGCGCTTAGTACTGCGATGATGAGGCAGTTAGCGATCAGAACTAGACGATGATACATGAAGTCTCCTAGAGAAATGGGTATTTAGAGCGAGAGCTCACGGGTCAACTATTTTTACATACCTACGGTAGCGCTTGCTGTCGAAACCGGCAAGGGCATTTTTCTCTTGGGCCTGCTAAATCGTGTGTGCTAGCCTCGTGGTCCCAACAAACTGGAGTTTTTCATGCGTCGCTATTGTGGACTGATAGCCCTAGACATTGACGGTACTGTTGCTGAGGGTAATGTCCCGATTCCTGTACAGGTCTGTGACTTCCTTAGCCTGCTTGACACCCAGGGATGGGCGCTAGCCTTTATTACTGGAAGAACCTATCCATCAAGTGTTTTATCTCTCGATGTCGTCACTTTTCCTCACTACCTAGCCGTGCACAACGGGGCGGTGATTCTTGAGATGCCGAAAGGGATTATTGTAGGTGAGCGTCATGTTGAGGATACGACTATTGAAACGGTTCTAGAGGCGTGTCGTGCTGAACCTACTGGAGTCGCGGTTTTTTGTGGACCTGTACACCACAACCGTTGTTACTATGTGCGTGAGCATTTTGATGATGCTTTGCTAGAGCATCTGCATCGCCGCTGCATGGCTTACGGTGAAATTTGGTGTGCTTTGGACAGTTGGAAGCAGCTGCCGATAGCGGCCTTTCCGTCGATGAAGTGTTTTGGTGCCTTAGATAGCCTTGAGCGCATTGCAGTGCGTTTGGGAGGTGGAGATGACAGTTTGCATGTACCTGTGATTCGAGATCCCTTTGATCGCCAGTATGGAGTGCTGCAGATGACAGATTCCGGGGTAAGCAAAGGGCAGGCTGTGAAGGATTTACGAGAACTCTTAGGTATTACAGGACCAACGATAGCCGCTGGCGATGACCTAAACGATGTTCCCCTTCTTGAAGTTGCCGATGTCGGCATTGCCATGGACGGCGCTCCTAAGGCCGTTCAAGCTGTCGCTAAAGTTTGCGCTCCAGCTGTTGGTAAGCAGGGAATTATTGAGGGATTAAAGCAAGCACTGAAAATTTTGGAGGTTACATGACAAATCCAGTACGACCCTTCCCTATTGTCACTGTTGGGGGGATGGTGTTAGCTCCTGATGGCACGTTTCTTTTGGTGAAGTCACACAAATGGCATCACATGTACACCATACCTGGTGGAAAGGTGGACCTCGGAGAGACCTGTGCAGACGCTGTAGTCCGGGAATTAAAGGAAGAAACAAACCTCGATGTTGGCAATGTGCGTTTTGTGCACCTTCAGGAGTCGATTTTCAATGATCAATTCTATCGTCCGTCACACTTTGTGATGCACGATTACGTTGTGGACCTCTCTGCTGAACATGCTAAGGATGACGTGCGCCTCAATGAGGAAGCGCAAGAGTATCTTTGGGTGCGTCCCGAAGAGGCGCGCGAGTTACCGATTAACAAGGAATTGATTCACCTGTTGGATCATTTGGATGTTCTCAAAGGAGAAGGCTGCCATGCTTAAGACTGGGGTGCTGTGTAAGGTTGGTTTCGATGACTTGAAGGTTGAGTGTATTGTCGGTGTCCGACCTTGGGAGCGACAGCAGGAGCAGGATCTCTTCATTGACATGCGTGTAGGAGTCGATGTGAACCGCATTGGCGAGAGTGATTCGTTGGCGACAACAGTAGACTACGGTGTGTTGGCGCAAGGCATAGCCGAGCTCATACAGAAGGGGAAGTTTCGTCTGGTGGAAACGTTGGCGGTGAATGTGTTGGACTGGACCTTCGCACAGTTTGACGTGTCTTGGGTCTGGATTCGTGTGCGTAAGCCTTCGGCACTTTCGGGTAATGTTGTTCCTGTAGTGGAGCTAGAGCGGTGGGCGGATTAATGGGCTTTACTCTAGTGACAGGGGCCGCACACGGGATTGGAGCCGCGATCTGTCGTAAGCTCGCGGGCGAGGGGCATAACGTCCTTGTCCACTACTGCTCGTCTAAGGAGGCTGCTGATACCCTTGTCCAGGAGTGTCGAGACCTCGGTGTTGAAGCTCAAGGTTTGTGGGGGGATTTCTCCACCGAAGCCGGTGTCGCGGATTTCTTGAGTCAGCATTGCGCATCTCTGCAAGATGTGCGTCATTTGGTGAATAATGTGGGACCCATCATCACGGCAGGAGTCACTGAGACCTCGTGGGTGGAATGGCAGAAGCTGTTTGAACTCAATCTCTTTGCCCCCATGGCACTGATTCAAGGTGTGCTAGAGTCCATTATTCAGGCTCGGGGAGCAATTGTAAACCTTGGGGTTGCCGGGGTTGAGCACTACTACCCTGACAAGGGGACTAGCGCCTATTTTGCTGCCAAAGAAGCCCTTTGGGCCGCGACACGTTCTCTGGCGCGAGAGCTGGCCCCCAGGGGAGTTAGGGTTAACATGGTTTCGCCAGGCTATGTGGGCACGACATCGGTTGCACCTCCTCCGTCGATGCAGCTCCCGATGGAACGGATGGGCACGCCCCAGGAGATTGCCGAGGCCGTCGCGTTCTTCCTTAGTGAGCTTAATGGCTATGTGACGGGTCAAAATATCGACGTAGCAGGTGGTGTGCGTTTATCAGCCTCAGTCATGAAAGTCTCGAGGGACCAGTAATCCAAGATACATAGCGCTAGATGACCGGATAAGCTCGTGTCCTTTCAGACTTGCAAGTGAGTTCGCATAACCTATTGATTATTAGTACGGGTCTAAGAGAATTTCAACGCAAAGGAGCAAAGACGCCAAGGCGCAAAGACTGGTACAGTTCGGTAACATAGGTGACACTTTGGTTCACCCACATAGGTAACACTTTTGGCAAACCAGAATACACTAAGCCATGACTACTCTAACTGGAGGAAGCCATGGCCTGGAGGCAAACAAAAGTGGAAGATCAAAGGA
>JAJFMA010000148.1 GCA_021772415.1 Chlamydiota bacterium | reverse complement strand
GCTTCAAGCCACCAATGATATACATGGATAGCGCGAGTCCTCGAGTGCCATGGAGTGCGTGCGCTCCGCGCCGCCTTTTAGCGTCTACATGTACCTCACAGGCCTATTCTAGTGTACGTGACTCCTTGTTTGGAGATGCGAATGATTCCAAAGAGCTTTCTGCTGTGCCACGTCGCTAAAGCAATCATCTACAGATACTCACCAAAGGCATTTTTCACGTCTACGAATTCCAAAAAGGCGGCGCGGAGCGCACGCACTCCATGGCACTCGAGGACTCGCGCTATCCATGTATATCATTGGTGGCTTGAAGCTTATGACTTAGACATAAGGCCACACCAATTTCTTTACACTCTCTTCAGAGCTAAATAGTCACTACACATTACCTAGCCCTCACGGGCTAGACTGTAAAGCTGTCGAGGCTTCGCCCTAAAAAGGGTGCTTTTGGAGTTCACGCTATCATTTCTATGATCGTTCTTATCAAGGTAGACCACGGGCAGCATGGACCGTCGAGCGATACATGAAAACGGCCAGACCTCATATTGGTGCTACCCCGTGAACATGGACTATTCTCCCTGTCTAATTCTATTTCTGAGGCCCGGAGAGAGTAGATTCCTTACATCATCCTCCATGTCCTCCATGCTGATCTCCATGTTCTCCATGGTTTTCCGAGATTCCATCCATGAAGGTCTAAAACTCTGAGAATCGCACGAATCGCAGGGTCCGGCCCCTTTTTCAGGGTCCGGCCCCTTTTTCTTCACGAGACGGGTATTCACCTTCTAAGTTCGAATTTATCAGACAACATGCGATAGTTATCGTTCTTTTATTCAAATAAATTCATTTTTACTTAAATTAATAAGTGTTAACATATTAGTTGAATACTAAGTATTTTTATATAACTACAATAATTGAGAAGGGGAAGAGTCATGCCAGGGATTCATGATTACGTACATCGAGATCAGGGGCAAAAGTGGTCGCTAGAAGGAGGGAATATCCACCTCACTCAAAAAAAGAAGGGGGTCTTTGGACGATTTGCCGATCGCGTGATGGGGCATTCGAGCCTGGGCAGTATTTTTAACCGGATGGTCCAGGATGTTCGGGATACGGAGATCAACTCAGTGGACGATGCACGCGATCTGATGGAGCTTGCTGGCAGTGTGCAACAGCGTTGCCACAAACACTACAGCAAGGCCGGGTGGGTGACGCGTCATTTTGGAGGACATGGCGATGTCCGTGGCTGCGCCGACCAAGTCTCTCGGAATGCCTACGCAAAGATGTACACCTTGATGACTAACCAACCAGTAGATGCTGACAGACTCACAGATAATGACATACAGCAGGTCCATCAGCTATATACGCATCTTTCCAGTACAGCGCCGAGTGCAGAGAGTATTCAGCAATTTGATGAACATATTAAGCTGTTTGTTCCCCGTGAAATGCCAAGTAACGTCGTTAAGGACTTCTGCCAAAAATTCGCTGGTTTGGGCTTTCCTATGGCGCAGTATCGCCTTGCTCTTATGGAGGAGTCAGAGGCGGTTGCTGGTGACGGCGATATTGCATTACACGATATGGAGGCTGCCGCTAAGTCGGGAGTTTTGCCCGCACAATTGAAGATGGAGAGCGTCTATCGTGAAGGGGGGCTTGGTCAAGCTATAGACCCGTCGCGAGCACACAAATTTGCTGTACTCGCATCGCGTCGCGATGATGGAGCTTTCATGCGCGTGGGCGTCGACAAGCTATTGGGGAGAGGAACAGATATTGATCTTGAAGGGGCTCTGTCTCCTGCTCAATCGATTTTGAATGATGCGGATGCTCCTCTCGAACTGCAAGAGATGGCCAATAATATAAAGATCGTTTGTAGCGCTCTAAGTGCTCCTCCACATATGATCGATGATGCCGCTGTGACTCAAATGTCTCAGGTGCTAACGGAGCTAGAGCCTCGACAATACGCACGTGATGACTTTTGGGGCAAGCTCGCTGAGAAAGGCAATCCCTTGGCCCATCTTGTGGTAGGAACAATCGCTGAAGAGACTGGCGATGATGCCCGCGCAGTTGCAGAATATCGAGCAGCGTCAGAGGCAGGTGTCACACCCGCGATGCGGAAGCTGGAGCAGATTCTGCGTACTGGTGCCATGGGGCAGGCAGTAGACCCCAAGGCGGCGCATCAATACACTGCGCGTGCCGCTTTGACCGATGACAGAGCCCAGTTACAACTGTGTCTCGATTTGATTGAAGGCTACGGAACGGAGAAAGATACTGTATCGGCACGCCGTGGACTTGGTGACCTTGCCAGTCGAGCAGATGTAGACCCCGATCTCCAGCGTCAGGCGCGCATTGAACTCGGTAAGTATGGCGAAACCTACATACAGGAACAACAGGGTGACGCGTGGCCAGCGATACGCAACGATCTCTATGTGATGCAACAGCAGGGCTGTTCGGAAGAGCAAAAGCAGCTATGTATTGCGGCGCACATGTTTGAGCAGGGGCTAGTGGTTGCTGCCGATCTCGATGTTGCCCAGCAGCTCTATGCTGATTCGGGTGCTTCGCAGGCTCATTTCGACAGGGCAGCGAGTATGGAACGAGAGGGTAACTACGACAGTGCTCTTGCGCTGTATGATCGCGCTCGACTGATGGGTAGCGACAACGCATGGTACCCCACAATACGTCTTCATCAGCTTGAGCTGGCGGACAACTCGGATTCTGACATTGGGGATGAGCTACTTATATCCGATGACTGCCCCGGCAATTTGCCTAGACTGCAGTTCCGTCTAGCAGAAAATCTCTACTACGACGACGTTGATTTTGACATCGAGGAAACTGTGGATGCCTATAGGAATGCTGCAGACATGGGAGACCTCTGCGCCTGTTACAGGCTCGTAGAGAATTCAGAGCAGTGGATCAATGATGATTTAATCGATGAAGCAGACATTCAGCTCTACCGTGAACGACTTGACAACGCACAACAAAGCCTTTCGGCCGGTTTGGTGGAACTAGCACAGACGGTTGAAGGGGTCGGGATGACTCCTGTTCAGGTGATGGATACTCTCGGTGATGTACGCCTAATCGCTGATGAGTCATTTATTCCGGGTTCACTAAGTGCCGCAATGGAGCAGATAGAGGAAGACCCCATCAAGGCGGGAGCGATCTTTGAAAGCTTGGGGCAAGATGACAGAAGCCTCTTGGCATCCCTAGGGGCACTCGTGAACGCTACAGAGGGCACTGCGGTCTACGATAAAGCGATTAACAACGTCGGGCTGCTCTTGTTTTCGCCCGATGGTGAACTCAGCGACGAGCAGATTGCTGCGACGGAGGCAATGTGCGGGGCGACCAAGACACCAATGCTCGCCACCCGTCTAGGCCTAGCGCGACATAACCTAGCGATTGTCGATGACGTCGACGCCAGCGTTGAGGAGCGTGAAGCAGCCCTAGAAACTCTCAAGAACGTGGGCTTCGATCACCTCAAGCAGGAAAATGGAGGTAGCATACCTCGTGGTCTTTCAAGGCGTCTTGAAATGATGCAGCATGCGGGACTCTCTGAAGCACGACAAAATGAGTGTGTGCTGGCATATATGTTCGAACGCGGTGTTGTCGTCGGCAAAGATGTCGGACGAGCCCAAGAGTTCTATACGAAGTCTGAAGCGGCACTGGCAGCATACAATGTTGGGCGTAAAGCCGAGGCACGAGGAGAATTCGATGTGTCGATGCAAGCATTCGCTGAAGCACGACAAATGGGGCTCCCTCAAGCAACCTACGTCCTTATTCGCTACAACGAGCTCGGTATCGTGGGCGGTATGCCTAACGACGACGTTGCGGAAGCACTGATGAACGACGAGCAGTCTCCCAAGTCAGATGCGCGTATCATGTACCGCTTAGCGCAGGTAGAGAGATTTGACAACGAGAACCCCGTAGCAGCGGCAGAGGCTTTGGTGGTCGGTGCCGATAATGGATCAGCAAAATGTGCGGCTACACTCCTCGAGATGATTGAGGACGGCAGTGTCGATGGTGATGCCTACTCCGATGAGCAAAAGGAGCAGTGGACACAACAGGTGGAAATGGCGCGTGAAGGTCTAGAAGGGCGTATCGAGGGTATGGGCACCTATGCCATGCTTGATCACGTGTCCGTCGTCGACGCCTTCGATGAGCTCGGACATATCATTGATATCGATGATGCCGATGCTAGCGTAATTTCAAATAGCCTCAGTCAAGGCCTCGAGGTGCTTGAAAATGATGCCGACGCCACTGAGCAGTTCCTAGAAACCCTAGATGAACAAGCCCAAATGATCATGGGACATATCGGCGCCTTAATAGACGCCGCCACAACAGAGCATACTAAAGATGCCGCTCTGAGTATGGGAGCGCGAGCACTGTTTGGTACCGATGACCCCACCGATCAGCAGATAGAGGCCGTTGAAGCAGCGTGCAACGCCAGCCGTCCCTCGGCCCTCGCTAATGCTGCGGGACGGGCCTTTGAGCTCGGGCGCCACAGTCAAGGGGTGGACCTTGCCTATCAGGCCTGTTCCGGAGGCGACTACAGCCAAGCGCTGCGTGCTGGGCGCCTTCTTGAGCTAGGTATCGTAGCCCCCAAAGACGATCAAACAGCCGCTAACTTCTTAAAATTTGCAGCAAAGGGAGATGACAAAGCTGCAGCCTTGCTCAA
>JAJFMA010000147.1 GCA_021772415.1 Chlamydiota bacterium | reverse complement strand
TGTAGGAAGAATAGGAAAGGAGAAACACGAACTAAACCACGGGAGTCCTCGCCTAGCGCTTTTTGCACAATTTTCTAGACACAACCGTAAATCCTGAACTGGAAGGCAGAGTTCACAAACATCGCAACATCGTGAGACCCGACCCCTTTCATTACAGATTCGCAACATCGTGAGACCTGAACCTTTTTATTTAATATACAAAAAACAACCAATTTATTAAACTATCAAATTGAGAGATTTATTCTAAACCATTTATAATTGTAATTTTAATGGATAACATGGACAATACAAACAGTTTAAAACACTTGGCTCAAATGGGAGTTAGCTACATGGCAGCCGGTTTCACATCAATGGCCACCATTGAATGGGATCAGCAGGCAATGGAGCACTTAGACCGCCTGGAAATTCACTATGGTCGAGCTTTTCGTAATCTCGCTCATGCAACAATGGCTGTAGAGAACGGCATGGTGCTCGGATCTTGCACTGTCCTAGCTCACTTAGCTTGCTTCGGCGTGAATCCGCAAGATATGGCCACAAAGGGCAAAATTCTAAAAACTATAGCAGTGGCGGCTGCCGTCGCAACTCTTCCCATGCTAGCGTATTACGGACTGCCTTTTTTGCTAGTTCTAACCTTGGGAGTCCGCGAAGATCTTAAAGGTTGGTTGTGGGAGTCCATGACGTTTGTTAACCTTGCACCTGAGTTCCTCTGTTATTTTCTTCCGGCTCTTTCTGCATCGGCTGTGATGAGTAAAATGAGTCACCACCCACATGCCGCATAGCGTGATGTGGTGATCTTCAGCGGCGGAGTGTCTATACTCCGCTGCATAGTGTTCTAGACTATGGGGTTTTCTTTGGCTTCGCGTTCGATTTCTGCTTGGGTTTTGCGCAGGTAGAGGATGTCGACGCTGCCGTCGATAGAGAAGTCTCCGGCAGCATGCTTTTGCTTTGCAATGTGTAGCAATTGTGTAGGGTTTGGCGCTGTTTCGATCCACTTCCAGTCTGCGTCAATGCCTTCGAAGCGCTTCTGAAGCTGTTCGGAGGCCGGTGTAACGAATGTTGGCACATCGATAAGCAGCTGTTTGAGAGTGTTGATGTCGGCGACATCGGGGTCTGTAAGGTAGTTGATGGTTTCGCCCTTGCGTTCGGCAAGAATGAAGTAGGCACCGCCGATGCGGGCATCAATGAAGGCGGCGTAGGGACCGTCATGATCAGGGATCAGTCCATATAGGCTTGAGATACTTACGAGAGGGATTTTGTGTGTGTAGCTGAGGACTTTTGCGACGGCGACACCCACACGAATTCCCGTGTAGGAGCCGGGTCCTGATCCCACCGCAATGAGATCCAGCTCATGGGGTTGTACACTGTACTGCTTAAGTAGTTTTTGCAGCGCTGGCATCAGTAGCGACGAGCTTTTGTGCCCTTCGGGCAGGTAGCTTGTATGGATCGTGTCATCGATAGATAGAGCGATGACAGGTCGTTCGGTGCATGTCTCAATTAATAAGGCTTTCATACTCATGGTCATGAGTATACAGAGCTAGCGCTGTGAATTCAATTCCAGTCAATAATGCCAGGAACAACAACTTTCTTGAGGGTGCGTAGGAAGAAACCGTCGGTCATTCCTGATATGTAGTCGACAACCATTTGCACGGGCGAGGTGTTGCTAGTATAAGCCTCGTCTTTGGTGGCGAGGTAGTCACGCCAGATATAGCTGTCCTCGGCGTGCCGCTCATGATTTTGGAGAAGAAACTCGAAAAGCATGCGATAGCTACGTCGTAGGCGCCGCGATTCCACTTTTAAATTGGGGTGGTGATAGATTCTTTCAAAATTAAATTGACGTAGACTGCGCAGTGCTTCAAAGACGGCGTCGGACAGAGCAATTTTGCCTTTCCCTTGACTCTGTTGTATGAGGTCGCGACAAAAGACACGCAAAATCTCTGAGTTGCTGTTTCCAAGTATTGTGTCTGGGACGTCAGAACGGCTAACGAGCCCGAGGCTGATGCCGTCCTCGAGATCACGCCCAATATAGCTTGCTGTGTCGCAGACTTTAACAAGGCAGCCCTCTAAGGTCATCGGAGCGATATCGAGCTCCGGATTGGCTTGCTTGGCGGCGAGTTCTCGATGATGGTCTTGCCAAGTCTTATTAGGGCTAGGCGTGTGAGACGCTGATTGCATCCCACCGTCGTGGCAAAGGATGCCATCGTAGACTTCGAGAACCATATCCAGTGGTTCCATGACATGTAGCAGACGACACGACTGCACGGGATGGGCAAAAGGCCCAAAGCCGTGTTCCTGGGTGAGCTCTGATAGATAGTTCTCTCCCTCGTGCCCAAAAGGCGGGTGCCCGACATCGTGACCTAGGGCGATGGCCTCGACTAGGTCCACATCGAGGTTCAGAGCCTGCGCCAACCCGCGGGATAGGCTGCTTACGAGCTGCACATGTAGCCCGCGATGGGCAACGTGGTCGTTATGCACAAGGTAGACAACCTGCGTTTTATCGAAATAGCGCGCATACGCCTTAGTTTGTAGGATAGCGTCGGCATCACGTCGATAACGCGAACGGTGGTCTGCGGATACGAGTCCTTCGGTCATATAGCGGCTTGGCCTGGTTAGTGTACTTACTCTACTGCCTTGCCTACAGTGACGAAAGTAGCACGGACTGAATGGCCTCGGCTCGGCTTGTACCCTGCAATTTAGCCATGGCGTGGCTTTTGTCTATCTTGCCTTCAGCTAGCGTAATCCAACGGTCGCGAATTTGTTCCATTTGCTGTGGATCTAGGTAGGTCTCTCCGTCAAAAAGGCTGCTAGCAGCACTATAGATCTCCTTAACGTCTTTTTTGCCAAACTTGCCTTTTTCCTTATTTTTAATGGCTTTGTCGAAACTCTTCAGAAGGTCAGTAAACTGCTCAGACATTGTGTTTCTCCGTAATGTGTGTTGGCATATATCGTCAGGCTAACCCGCATAAGGATTTTTGCCTATGCTGATCTATTCTCTCCCCCTGCCCGTGTGCGTGCCCGTGTGCGTGCCCGATCCCTCTCTTCTCCCCCTGCCCGTGTGCGTGCCCGTGTGCGTGCCCGCATCTAAAAATCGAAAAAGCATGTCCTCCATGGTT
>JAJFMA010000146.1 GCA_021772415.1 Chlamydiota bacterium | reverse complement strand
CCTCTACACCATCCTTGTCAGTTATGACCACCGGCAGCGGCTTCATATCGGCCATTCCTGGAAGCTCTTCGGCGCTGTCGTCGTCGCTGTCGACGACTCCAATAGAGGGATCAGTGAGGGTATCGTCACTGACGGCAGGCGAGTCTAAGCTATCATCTATGTCGGCCTGCTGCTGCGCTGAAACAGACGTAAAAATTGGGCTAGAACCCATGACGGCGCTGCCAACTCTGTCGCTGGTATCGGATTTGTGACCCGGAGTGATAACGGCGATACCGCCGGTGAGTTTATGGATGGCGTTTTCTACCGCTTGAAGATCGGCCTGGTCGGCAGTTTGCATGCGCTCCAAATCGGGCTTGTCTGCGGTTCTGGCGTTGTCAATCGCGACCTGGCCCTTACCCAACCTGTCTTGTAGAACAGCCCTACTCTCCATAAGCTCGGCACGGTGATGACGTGCTTCGAGTTGTCCAATATCGCGGTCTAGCTGTTGCGACAATTGCTTTAAGGTGCTTGGAACGCCGCCCATCTTGCGCATCTGATGCTGAAGCTTTTTCTTTTCATGTTTAAGTTGCTTGAGCTGTGCTCCAAGTTGTCTTCTTTGAGCTTTGGCCTCTTTAACGGTAGGTTGCCCAGATTCAGACGAAGCACCCGTAAGCCATGGTTGAGTTGTGCTGTCGGACGCGCTATTTGCACTTTGAATGGATGCGTGCAAACTGGTCATAGCATGACCGAGATCAACCGCCCTGGTCATATCCGAACTCGATAATGGCGCCAACTCTTTTTCGGGCAATTTAAAGTGGCTCACATCTCCCGTGTTGCCCCTGTCTCCGATACTCGCCATGTCTCCTCCATTTGAGAATTAGATATATTATTATTATACAATAAAACAAATTATTTAATTTATAATAATGAATTTATTTAAAAACAGCGGCTGTAACAGAATAGTTAATGATTAAAATAAAAAGTTCGTGAAGATACAGAGACAAAAAAAGTCAAGGGGTGGCTGGGTATGGGTGGTATTGGAGGAGTGGAAAACAAAAACGACCTAGCAATCAAATATATTGATTGCTAGGTCGTATAAGACTGATAAATTCATTCGCTTGCTAGCGCGTGTACTCCTGCGACTACTCAACGCAGTAGCGGGCGACTTTCCATCGCGCTTCGCAGGCGCAATCCCATTCACATCGCAGGACGAGCTTTTCGCAGGTGGGTCCATAGCATTCGAAGGATGTTTTGTAGTAGACCACAAGGTATTGCCCCTTGGGAAGGCCTTTGACATTGCAGCAGTAATCGGAGTAGGTCATTTCGCGGGATTTGATCGTACCGAGTTCTGGCCTCCACGAATTGAGGAAGCGCTGCCAGCGCTCGAGTGTGTAGTGTTGCTGGAGGTAGTCCGATGCGGCGATCCACGCTTGTCGATAGTCGCGCCCATCCATCATCCGCAGCCACGCTAAGGCGCACTGTAGCCCTGGAGCGTCGGGATCGAGGGCCTCGCAACTCACCCGTTGGGCCTTCTGGGAGTGTTCTGTGGTGGATTTCGATTTGGGGTTCTCCGCAGCATTAAGCGACGGCTCAGTGGCGAGCCCTACTAGGGCGCATGCGCTGCACAGTAACAAGAATTTTTTCATGGTTGTAGCCTCTTTACTAGCTAGTTCTTCTATTTTGGGAGGATAGCAAGGGATTTTTTTAGGAACAGCTCTTTTTTCAAGGCGGGGCCACAAGCCACCCCGACGAGTGTCGCACTTACAGCGCTCCGGAGCTTAACTAGCCTACCTGGGGCTACGCCCCAGGCTATACAGGTTACGGCTCTTCGGGCCTATAGAAAAGGCACGCTGCATTTCTTTACACTCTCGACGGGGCTCAGAGTGATTATATATCGCACCGCACCTAACGGGTGGGGCTCTCATAGGATGGTCCTTCGGGCCTCCATGCTTATTTTTTTCCTTCTTCTTTTCTTCTCTGTGATCTCATCTTTCTCTGTGGTGATTTTCTTTCTTCCCTTCTTCCTTACGTATGCATGCAACACAAACAGAAGACTTTATGAAGCCCCGCAAACACTCTCCCCTCTCCCTCTTGATCGATGGGAGCGTCTGTGCTAAACTGCCCCTTCTTCACGTCCTGTAACTTGACGAGTCTAACGAAGCGAAACACGGCAAAATCCCTTATTTCCAACATAATCTGAGGAGGTTCTCAATGCGAGCATGGCGACGTACTCTTGGCTGTTTGAGTGTAGCAGCACTGTCACTCACATCAATGCTGCCGGCCACAAGTAAAGTAGACTTTGGCCCGGTGTACATCAACATGCGTGTGTTGGAAGATGGAAGGACTAAAGACCACCTGGACTTAGGCGGTGCGCGCGTCGACGCAACGATTCAGCCGTTGCCCGGTCATCCGTACCTTAAGGGTGTTGCAGTGAAGCCGACTTTCACCTATGCAGTGGGGGGGCGTGGCCACTACACTACTGGTGGTTTAGGTCTGGGGCATTTTATACCTGTGGGTAAGTGCGTGCTTATCACACCTCTTGTTGGTGTGACGTGGAGTAGGCTTACAACACGCACGGACTTCCCCATGTTTGGCCTGTTTCGCGTAAGAGAGAAATTCACCTCCTGGACACCCTACGCCGGAGGAGAAATCAGCTGGTTCCCTAACGACACATGGATGTTTAGCGCATCGATGAACTGGGGCTGGGCGAAGACACGCACACACCTCGATGGCCTTGGCCTATCTAAAGGTGAAAGTCAGGGTCCTGTCTACAGCGCGATGGTCGACTACTACCTAAACAAGTGCTGGTCGATCAACGTAGCGGTGGGCTACAACCACAGCAAAACACAAGAGAAGCATGGTATCCGTGGCCTAGGCACGCGCGTCGGCACCGGATACACCTGGTAGGCCAGTACCGCCCTCACACGACCCAGGGCCACGCCCTGGGTATGTACCACCCTATTTTAGTCCTAAAGCCCGAGACATAGGACACCCTATTTTAGTCCCAAAGCCCGGAGGGCTGACAAGATGTATAGCCTCGGGCGAAGCCCGGGGTAGGCATGAAAAAAAATCCTGAGCCCTGCAGAGAGTGTAAAGAAATTGCGAGATCGATTGAGAAATCGTTGATTTTTCATGAGACCCGAAGGGGCGACTCATTGTAGCCCCACCCGGGAGGGTGGGGTGAAGCATAGAAAATTCGAGA
>JAJFMA010000145.1 GCA_021772415.1 Chlamydiota bacterium | reverse complement strand
GATAGCGCGCGGTAAAGCCCCTGTAGTTCCTTGTACGCCACTTGCCCTGGTGCCGATGTTGTCGCCCCATCCAGGCATCCAAACGTAAAAGGCATCGAGGCCGCAGCGGCCAAAAGACGTGTTGGCGCGCCGTCGCTTCCCATACAAATCCCACAAAGACGCCCCCCAGCGCTGTTAACACTGTTACTGAAGTTAAGCATCCTCAAGGCATCGACACTTGAATGAGCCTTAGTAGCGATTTTGTACGCATAAGCAGGCAACTGCTGCATGCGATGGAGCACAGCTGAAAGATCATCGGGGGTATATTCAAAATTATGATACGACACCACAATGCGTGTATTGGGAGAAATCCGCTGTAGCTCTTCAAGCTCTTGTAGAGGTGTCCCCAGTTCCACGTCCAAAAGCTCGGGGTGAATATCCGTCAAATGACGCAATAGCGTCCAGCGCGCGTTCTCATCGCCATCGAACTCTCCGCCCTGTCCACGCGAGCGCAGCGTAACAAGGACCGGAACACTGGCGGCAACAATAAGACTCTTTAAGACAGGGAGCACATCGTGATCGAATAGATCAATACGCAGCTCAGCCATAGCATGAAGGCTTGAAATACGCTCTAACTGTTCACGCGCTAGGGGCAAAGTCGGCCCAACTACCGGAAGGCAAAGAAGCATGAGATCAGCGGTTTGTGAAGCGGAAGGTATCGATAAAAACAGCAAATTCTCGGCTGCTAAATTGATCCTTGTTAACAACATAGGTCAAAAGATACAGCTTATTACTCTCCAATATCGCCTTAGCTTGAAGACGCACAGATGGACCTGTAATGGCATATTCCGTAGATGGATGGCCCAAAAACTCAGCAGGAACTTCCGATAGAAGCTCTGCGCCCTCTTCCATGGACATCAGTTCTTTCTTTATCTGATCAAACACGGCGTTAGAATCAAGCTTCGACTCACCCGGGTAGACGATACGCGTGATCATAAACAGCGTACCATCGAGCTTTTCAGACACATACATGTCGTAGACGCGCTGCTCTCCGGTGGTGGGATCTTTAAGTTTTTCGTTGGCATACTGTGGAGGAGTGGGCAGCATGACGGTGAATTCGTCAGCATTGCCGGTGAATTCCGTCCAACTTTCGATGGGGTCTTGTCCAGGTGGAGGCTCATTGAGGTCTACAGGAAGGATTTTGTAGGTACTTTGGTAGGTCACCACAAGAAAGTAGCTCGCCGCCACCAACGCCATAATCATCAGAAGTCCCAAAAGCCTAGCCGTCATCGCATTACCCGGTTGTAGCACCCTGTGTTTCCCCTAAGATAAACAACCTGCCTCTTAGTGGGTAGATAATTTTTACTAGCCCTCACTGGCTAGACTGTAAAGCTGTCGGAGCTTCGCCCCTGAGAACACCTCTTTGAACGAGAAGACCCACCTCCGTCGTAACTCGGTTATTTATAATCAAAAAATCGGTAATGGCCTCTCGTTCTTGATCTTACCCACGATATTTGCTAAAATCGCATCCCTTTCAGCTCGGCTATTAGCCCTGGGGGAAGAATCCATATCATGGGGAGGGTATTATGGAGTGGACAGGAGCGGGAGTAGTCCCTAGGGCCAAGATTGGAGGCGAACATTGTTTGCTTCTTGGCCACGACAGAGAAGGTTGGTGCGGTCTAGGGGGAATTAAAGCCAAGAATGAGCCTGTTTCTTTAACTGCTGCGCGCCAAGCGTTTGAAGAATCGGGAGGTGTTCTTGGGACGACCTCCGAAATCCAAAGGCAGATTCGCAGTGCTACTGTGGAGAAGATCCAAAATGGCCCTTTCCGTCTTTTTATCACGAATTGGTCTGGTAGCGACACTAAAGCTATCCCCACACTTTTCCAAAAGTCTGACAAAGGTGGTATCACCGAGCTTGCCTGGGTTAAAGCTAACGAAATCTATCGTGCCATCGCCGAAGCGCAACCTGGCACCAATGATAGTATCATCGTCGACGGCAAAACTCTGCGTGGGCGTTTTGTTGGAAACATACGCAAGAGCTGTCTCTATCAGGCATTTCTCGACAAGCATCCCAAGCTCGCCAAAGGAAGCTGTGCCTGGGCAGGCATAGAGATTCACAGCATATTCATGGGTGTGCCAGCCAGTAGAGATGTGCATAAAGACGGACTTAGGCGCTACGTGGTGCTCAAGACCCCGACAGGAAAACCTGGTAAAACTTTCCGTGTCAACAGCGCCAAAGGCGAAATAAAGGACTGGGACATCGAAGAGATGACTGATGTCTTGAATCCCAAGCACGAGCGTAATATGGTGCAAAAGGGTGTCGACGTCTTGCGTCGTTCCATCTTTGACATCGGAGGGGTGCCCCCCTCGAGTCAAGAGCGCTTGGCCATCTGGCACGCTGTCAATGGCGAGGGAGTTTTGCCACGACTAAGGCACTGGCTTTTTGATTTACGATGCAGTGGGTCGTTGTTAACAGCAGCTGAGCGCAAGATGGTCGAAGCTCCGCTAGGAACCAAGTACTCGGCGGCGCCTGCAGCATAGACAGCTCATTTTTAGACACGAGGGCGTGATGTCACAGGCGCTGAACTACATCCAACTTTCCGATGGCCCTGTAGCTACCGAAGAGCGCGGCCACTTGAGTCGTTTAGCGGGACGACACGCGGGGATGCTTGAAGAAGCATTTGAAGATCCTGAGCTGTACACCGTGTACGGGCTATACCGCGACGACAGGCTTGTCGGCGTTGCTATCGTTAGCACTATCGTAGTGTTAAAGAAGGTGGAAATCGAGTGCCTAAACTTCGACGCAAATGTGGTATGGCTTGAAGCCACGATAGACTTCCTTCGCTATATGGAAGAAGCTTTAGACCCAGAGAAATATTCATCGTTGGTCTATGTCTACAACCGTAGTCTCCATGTAGAAGACAGCAAAAGTCTCGTTGAAACCCTATCACAAACGGGGTGGCATGCGCCTAAACTTTTGTTGACGCGCTATGTGATAGAACTTAGTAAGTTGCAACTTCCCTGGGACGATAACCCCCGCACACTACCCGGTGGCATTGAGTTTTTCCCATGGACGGAGCTCACGCGTGAAGAAAGAAAGAAGATAGACAAAGGTCTAGAGCAGGGACTCTTCACTCGTGACGTATATCCGTACCACGAGAAAGAGGGCCCAGAGCTTATCAACAGCGTAGGTTTGCGGCACGAGGGGAATGTCGTGGGGTGGATGGCAACAAGTCGCTACGATGACGACACTATCTGTTATGGATCGCTGTATCTACATCGCAACTACCGCGCCCTTGGCTTAGCGCCAGCGTTGATGCAGGAGGCGATACGTCTCCATCGTGGTTCAGACGTACCTTACGCTATGTGGGAAATCAATCCCGAGCAGGTCGACGACAGGTGGCAGGGGCTGGTGTCGGAGGTATTTATCCCCCAAAGCGTGTGGTCCCACGAGATCCTGTGTGTGTGGAAGAAGCTGTAGGCGTATGCGTCTGTTGAAGGTCGTGGTAGAAAAATTACCACCGAGCCACAGAGCACACAGAGTTCAGATGAGAAGAGACACAGTTTTTTCTTAGGCCCTAGGGTAATGTCAGGAAGCCTCGAAGGTGCTCCAAATACATGTACGTTTTCATGAGGCCCGGTCGCGGTAGGGACACCGGTTTCCCGGTGCCCCCCGCACAGATCCGTACGTGCGGAATTACCGCATACGGCTCCTACCTTGAGTATCTAACGCAGAAGCGCTTTTCAGGATATGGGTGTATTATTCTGG
>JAJFMA010000144.1 GCA_021772415.1 Chlamydiota bacterium | reverse complement strand
GATCCAGTCACTTTACCACCGCGCTGCTTAATTTGTTTGGCAGCGTCGGTGCGTGTAAACTGCGTTAGGGTACCTGTTAGAACGAAGGTTTTGCCTTCGAAGGGGTGTCCCGAAAACGACTGCGTCTCTAATTCCTGCGGTACAACCCCCGCATCGAGAAGCCGCTGGATTTCTTGCTGCTGCCTTGGGTCACCAAGGAACTCTGTCACCGCAACGGCGACTTTGTCTCCGATGCCGTCGATGGCGATAAGATCTTCGTATGACAATTTCGTAAGACCGTCGATGGTGCCGGCGCGCTGCGCGAGCAGTTCTGCTGTTCCCGTACCTACGTAGCGGATACCTAAGGCAAAAAGGAAACGCGAAAGCTCGATATTACGAGCCGCATCCAAGCTCTTGAGCATGTTACTGACTGCTCTGTCCTTGAACCCTTCGAGCTGATATAGCTGCTCTGGAGTAAGAACAAAGAGGTCTGCAGCGCTTTTCACAAAGCCTTTATCAATCAGCTGGACCAAAATCTTTTCGCCTAGAGTATCGATATTCATGGCGTGCTTGCTGACAAAATGCGTGAGACGCCGCAGCAGCTGCGTTGGGCAACTTTGAATGTTAGGGCAACGCACAGCGACCTCGCCTTCGATCCGTTGCACAGGAGTGCCACATGCAGGACATGTTGCAGGCATCGTCCATACTTGAGAGTCTGCAGGTCGCTTCTCAGGGAGCACGCGGACAACTTTTGGGATGACGTCGCCGCCTTTTTCAATGATGACGCTGTCACCGATGCGGATGTCTTTACGGGCGACCTCTTCCTCGTTGTGGAGGGTTGCGCGTGCTATCGTGCTGCCTGCTAGGAGCGTGGGTTCTAGTTCCGCAACAGGTGTTAGAGTGCCCGTACGTCCAACTTGAACGGTGATATCACGGATACGCGTTGTCGCCTGCTCAGCGGCGAACTTGTATGCGACGGCCCATCGGGGGTTCTTTCCTGTATAGCCTAGGCGGCGCTGCTCCGAGATGCTGTCGACCTTAATGACGATGCCATCGATATCGAAGGGTAGCGAAGGTCTCAGTGCTTCGATCTTGCTGGCGTACTCCCAGATTTCATCGACACTATGGCATTTTGCGATATGTAGTAATGTAGGAAGTCCTAGGCTGTTAAGAAAGACGTGAGAGCCGTGCTGCGACTGCGGTGCTTGAGGCGTCATCTCGGCAATAGAATACAGGGCTATTTCAAGGGGGCGCTTAGCCGTTTGCTTCGGGTCGATGAGCTTCAGCGATCCAGCTGCAGCGTTGCGGGGGTTAGCCCACATGTCCTCTTCTGCTTCGGCGCGTTCAGCGTTCAGCGCTTCAAAATCCTTGCGTGGCATATATACCTCACCGCGCACCTCTAGGACCTCGGGGATACTCTCTCCATAGAGCTGCAAGGGTATGCTTCGGATGGTGCGGGCATTGTTGGTGATGTCGTCGCCGCGTTTACCGTCTCCACGTGTGAGAGCACGAACAAAAAATCCGTTTTCATAGCGGAGGCTTACGGCGATACCATCCATTTTCAGCTCTACTGAGTAGACGACATCGTCGTGCCCGGCAAGTTTGACAACACGTGTAATAAACTCCTCGATTTCTTCTTTGGAGTAGGTGTTTGCCAAGCTAAGCATCGGCAGGGCGTGGTCGACGGTCTTAAAGCCCGAGCTGAGCATCTCTCCGACGCGCTGTGTCGGCGATATTGGCGTCACCCATTCGGAATGCTCAGCTTCTAGAGCTTCGACCTTCTTGAATAGAGCATCGTACTCTTGGTCACTAATTTCGGGTTTGTGGTCGACGTAGTAGAGTTTGTCGTGACGGCAGATCTCTTCGCAGAGACCGTCGTACACATCCTTGGAGGTCATAGAAGCGGCCCCTGTCATGAGCAAAAATCAAGTTCAAAAATCATGGTTGCTAAGGGAGCGAGGTTCACACGTATCCCAGAGGGATAGTCACCTTCATAAACGACATCAATGTGTTCGTTGCGTTTGCCCGAACCCCCATAACGCTCGTCATCGCTGTTGAACACCTCGCGAGCTGTGGCGACATTTTTCTGCGCTACGACATAGCCCTCATGGAAAGTAGGTGTGGCGTTATGCACACAAAGAAGCAGAGAGTTCTCGCCTTTACGCAGATAACTTACTACGCTGTTTTGGTGGTCCGTTAAACCCACCCACTCAAAACCTTCGTGCGTGTGATCGCGTTCCCAAAGACTGGGATGCTGGAGATAGAAGTGGTTAAGTTCCTTTACCATCGTCTTAAGGCCATCGTGCATGGGAAAGCTTAGGAGTACCCAATCGATTTCGCTATTGCAGTCCCATTCGTTCCACTGTCCAAGCTCGCCTCCCATAAAGAGCAGTTTCTTTCCTGGCTGGCACGTCATGTAGCTCAACAGTAGGCGTAGGTTGGCGAATTTCTGCCAGTAGTCTCCCGGCATTTTGGCTAGCAGGCTCTGCTTACCGTGGACGACCTCGTCGTGTGAGAGCACCAGAGCAAAGCGCTCTGTGAACGCATAGAGCAGGCCAAACGTTAAGTCGTTGTGGTGGTGGCTGCGGTAGATTGAGTCTTTGCTGAAGTAGCGGAGGGTGTCATTCATCCACCCCATATTCCACTTTAGGTCAAAGCCTAAGCCATCGTATTCCACGGGGCAGGTCACCCCGCCGAAGGCTGTAGACTCCTCGGCAATTGTCAAAGCTCCGGGACAGCGCTGGTGGACGATGGAGTTCATGTGGCGTAGGAATTCTATCGCTTCGAGATTTTCCTTCCCCCCATACACGTTGGGAATCCATTCGCCGTGCTCACGCCCGTAGTCGAGATATAGCATCGATGCCACGGCATCGACGCGCAGGGCGTCGACATGCATGATCTCGAGCCAGAACAGTGCGTTGGCAATGAGGAAATTCGAGACTTCGCGGCGCCCGAAATTGAAGATACTTGTAGACCAGTGCGGATGGAACCCCTGCTTGGGATCGGCATGCTCATAGAGGTGTGTGCCATCGAAGCGCGCAAGAGAGAAATCGTCGCAAGGAAAGTGGCCTGGCACCCAGTCGACGATGACGCCGATGTTGTGCTGATGGAGGTGGTTGACGAAGTACTGAAAATCCTCGGGGCTACCGTGTCGACTTGTCACGGAGTAGAAGCCCGTCACCTGATAGCCCCATGACTCATCGAGAGGATGTTCTGCGATAGGCATGAGCTCGACATGTGTGAAGCCCATCTCGTTACAGTACTCAGCGAGCTGGTGTGCAAGTTCGCGATACCCTAGCCAGTTACCGTAGGGGCGTCGCCATGAGGTAAGATGCACCTCATAGACATTCATCGGCTGATTAGGCTGGTGGCGATGCTGACGCTGCTCCATCCATCGGTGGTCGCTCCACTGGAAGCGGTCGACTTCGGCGACAACGGAGGCATTGCGGGGACGATGTTCTGTTGCGAAAGCGTAGGGGTCAGCCTTTATGAGGCGCTCTCCATCCTGAGCATGGATCTCAAACTTGTAGTGAACACCCTCTTCTATTCCAGGGACAAAAAGCTCCCAAACGCCGCCGCTACCCATGCTACGCATGGGATTCACACGCCCGTCCCAGTGGTTAAAGTCACCGATGACAGAAACAGTGCGTGCTGACGGCGCCCACACGGCAAAGCGAACACCTTTTACCCCGTGGTGTTCTGTGAGGCGCGCTCCAAGGATACGATAGGCCTCGTAGTGCACTCCAGTGCCAAAAAGATAGAGATCGAGATCACTAATGGACGGCGCGTAGGCGTAAGGGTCGTGAGCGAGAAGGCCACTATGGTGGTAGATCTTGTAATCTCCGGAAGCGGTATCTTTGGGGACCTTCACCTCGAAGAAACCGGCATCGTGGATGCGTGTTGCTTCGACGACGTTCCTCTTGACTTCAGCGTAGATCTTGTCAGCACCCGGGCGGTAAATGTGCACAACCCGGTCGCCAGACGGATGTTCATGGAGGCCTAACAGGTTATGTGGGTCATGGTGCTGTCCGTGCATGATACGATGAATGCCATCGAATAGATACGACTGATAATCTGTATTGATCCCGGTATGAGCCATCTGACGCCCTCCTTAATAACGACCTAAGCCGAAGTATACGCAAGGTACATGTTCACGAAAGAGCGTAAAAGTGGGTCAGGCCTGACAAAGTGATACTTCTCAATATTCAACCCATTCCGCCTTAGCTTAGGCCTAACTTAACCATTGTGACCCCATACGTGAAGTGTCACTTTATCAGGCCAGACCCCTTACGCGGCACTATTTCTTGCGCTCCTCACGCCCTACCCATGAACAGGTACTTCGCAAGTGCTTGCATTGTAGGATCAAGACTGAAAATTATCAAAGAAATACTGATAACCGGCGTCGAGTTTAATGGGCTTGCTGGTATCGAGGCTCCGCCCGGAATCCTTTGTGCCACGACGCAGGCGGAAGCTCTTTAGGCTGTGTGGGAAAGAAAATGTCCATTCGGTGCTGTCTTCGCAGCGCAAGACCATGCGCCTTAGTGTCTTCTTGGTCCATTCGATGCTTAGGCGGCTTTCTGTCCCGCAGGCGATATTGATAAAGCGACCGCAATGCCACGATGGAGGAAGGACGGGAAGGACATCGACATGGTACTTGTCGAATTCTTGTATAAAGAGCTGCCTGAGGAGTCTTGCGCCCATACTAAGCAGCGCCATAGGGCTATCATCGTCGTGAACGGGAGGGTTCACGAAACCGTGGTGGTCGGTATCCACCAAACGAGGGGCTAGCAGCCCGTCGAATCCCTGTAGGAACAGCGAGCGGATGTGGTCTTCAACGTGCGTATGCGCTTTATCGACCAGGAGCTCGGCGAACTTAGGCAGCTGCGCCGCTGTCCCGCCGCCGCAGCGCCAGAAATCCGGAGACACAAAGGCGCCATAGCGCAGCCAGAAGGGAGTAATTTCGCTCATGTTCAGCCTCTCGCTCACACGCTCCCAATTTGCTGCCTTGTTGCAACCTAGGGATAGGCGTTCTTGAGAGTCAAAGAGCCCTCGATGGATGGGGATGTCTGCAGCGGTTGAAGTGAGAGAAAGCTCTTCTCCGATCTGTAGACATCGTACGCTGCCACCACTTTCAACATTAAGACCATGTTCAGGGGCACGTTCAACAAGCAACGCAACGGAATTTTCTTTAGCTGAAACAGCGTAGCGGTAGTAGCCGTTTTGAGCATGCCCCCATACACGCACGCGTCCCTTCTCTAGGTCTAAGCAGACGGTGAATTTCTCCACCGGCCCCGTAACGTCGAGGTCTATCTCAGAAACGAGGTGTGGAATACGTGTTTCAACAGAGTGTACCCGCAGTAGCGACGGAAACACTTCGAGGCGCAGTGTTGTGCCGGGGACGACAACACGTGTACCTGGCTTATGTGAATAGGGGCGGAAGCGTTGTGCGACGCGAATATCCATAGTTAGCAGCACTCTCCAATAAGCCCTTCAGGGCTGTTAGCAACCAATGACACTTCAACGATCTCGTTTGAGGGTAGCGCCCCACCCTGCAGTAACACAGGCAAAAAGTTATCTGTATGCCCGGAGGTACGTCCATTTTCGTCGGTACTCTCAGTGAGCATACGCATCTTTCGTCCTACAAAACCTTCGCGCAAGTCAAACGCTTTGCGCTCGGCAATACGGAGAAGCTGCTGCTTGCGCGCCCGCTTAACGTCCCCTGGAACAGGGTTGGGCATGAGCGCCGCGCGCGTGCGCTCCCGGGGGCTGAAAGGAAACATGTGCACTTTAGCAAAACGGACCTTCTCCAACACGTCGACAGTGTCGGCAAAGTCAGCTTCTGTTTCGCCGGGAAAGCCGACGATGACATCTGTGGTGATGGTAAAGTCAGGGCTCGCAGCGTAGAGACGCTCGATGGCATCGAGGAACATCTGCCGCGTGTATTTGCGGTTCATCCTCTTCAACACGACGTTAGAGCCCGACTGCAGTACGATGTGCATAGAATGACAGGTATTTTTACCCGTTAGCACGGCCTCGAGAAGCTCGTCGTCGACCTCGTCAGGATCAATCGATGAAATACGTACACGTTCTACCCCTGGTACTGCATCGACGGCACGCAGGAGGTCGACGAGGCGGTCAGGAGTCTCCTCCTTGCCTTTGTCGCCATCAAAATCCCCGATGTTGATGCCAGTGAGGACAATTTCTTTGTATCCGTTAGCAACAAGCTTGTGCACTTCCTTGAGGATATCTTCAATGGAGCGTGAACGCGAGCGTCCCCTCACATAAGGGATGATGCAGTATGTACAAAAGGAGTTGCAGCCATCCTGCACTTTAACAAACGCGCGGGTGTGGGCATCGAAGGTGTTGATAGCGAACTCAGGCCACTCGTCGAGTTCCGGGAAGAGCAGCTCCACGAGGCGCTCTTTATCTTTGTTGAGGACGACATCGGTGACACCATCGATTGCTTTGAAGACGTCAGCCTGCCCCTCGGCGCTGCAGCCAGTGACAGCGACGCGGGCGCCCGGGTTTTCGCGGGCAAGGCGTCGGATAACACTTCTGCTATCGCGATCAGCACCAGCGGTGACGGTACAGGTGTTGACGACACACAGATCGGCCTGCTCGCCGTCGACGGCTGGGGAATAGCCAAGGACATCCAGCTGATTGCGGAATGCCTGTGCTTCGTACTGGTTGGTACGGCAGCCCAAGGCGGTGATTCTGTATTTTTTTCGGGTCTCTGTCATTGGTAATAGACTATCAAAAAATCGAGTAAAAGTCTGCCTTGAATTCCCTTAGAAGTCAAGATGCTAGCAGGGCACAAGCGCATGTAAGTATATGGCAACAATAGACTTAAACTAAATCCTCTAGCTTCCTGGTCTTAAGCCTCTAGCAAGCTGGTCTTTATTCGTGACTCTATTTATCTCTAGTCCCGTTAAATTCGAAGAAACCATGGAGCCCATGGAGGGAAAAACATGGAGGTCATGGAGAAGAGTTGCAAGAACGGCCGTGTCTTACCCGAAATTTGTAAATAAATATTCGAATTCGGGTTCTTTTCATATCCTCAATCAAACGCAGTGAGTTCCATCATGAGGCCCGAAAGGCCAGCTTATGATAGCCCCACCCGTGAGGGTGGTGTAAAGCAAAAAAGCATCCTGAGCCTCACCGTGGCGGCTTGTGTCCCCAGCGGTTTAAACCGACAAAGAGCGTTTTATCCCATGCCATGAGTAATGCGAAG
>JAJFMA010000143.1 GCA_021772415.1 Chlamydiota bacterium | reverse complement strand
CCTATAGCGGTACAACGACAGAATATAGACACACATAGGAGCTCAGAAATGGGTAGATTTCCCCGCCGCTATATCCCTTTCATCATCATCATCGTCTTTATTGCGCTATACCTAGCAGGAAGAGCATTTTTCCCTGGAGCTCTTCAGGATGCAGTAAGCTACGACAGCCCCGGCGACGCTTTAGACGTCACGGAAGAGTGGATAGAGACCCCAGCTAATGGGAATCAATAACACGACCCACTAGGTCGTAACCGCTCCAGTCCGTGATCTCTACAAGGTAGCGTTCACCGAAAGCTGTTACGAGGCGCCCGTCATGGATGTTGATTTCACCATCGATGTCGGGGCACTGCCCACGATGACGTCCACGCATCAGTAGATTGGACTCTGGGTGATAGCCCTCGACAATCACGGACAGCGTTTGTCCTAGCATCGTTTCGAGACGCTGCTCGACAACCGTCTGCTGCACTTTCGCAAGGTGGCGTTGTCTCTTGCCTTTGACATTATCGGCAATTTGATCCGGCAGCGTCACAGCGTGACTTCCAGGTTCCGGAGAGAACGTGAAAATCCCTACGTTGTCCAAAGGATAGTCCTGAACAAATTGCACCAACTCCTCGTATTGAGCCTTGGTTTCTCCAGGAAAGCCAACGATCAAACTCGTGCGGATCACAATATCCGGAATCTTCTCGCGTAAGTTGGTGATGGTACGGATGATGTCTTCTTTGCATGTGGCCCGGCGCATAGACTTCAAAAGAGTGTCGTTGACGTGCTGAATAGGCATGTCTAGGTAAGGACAGATGCGTGCATCACTGCGAATAAGCTCAATTAACTCGTCATTGATCTCGTCGGGATACAGATAGAGTAGACGCAGCCAAAAGTCTCCATCCTCATTTAATATCTCTTTGAGTAGATGCAGCAGCCCTTCCGTTTTGCGGAAACCAAGGTCCTTACCCCAGTCCCCCAAATCTTGAGCTATCAAGATGATCTCTTTCACACCTTGGCTACGAAGAGCTCGGAACTCTTTGAGCACCTGCTCCACAGGCTTACTCTTGAGAGGTCCTTTGATGTCTGGAATAATGCAATACGCACAGCGTTTGCGGCACCCTTCCGCGATCTTCAAGTAGGCATAGTGTTTTGGAGTCGACACCACACGCGGAACTTCTCCAGCCTCGAGATAACTGCGCGCACGGGTAATTTCCTCGCCGGGTGTTGCACTCTTAACTGCGCGTAATATGCCCTCGACGTCCCCAGACCCTAGTAGGAAATCTACTTCTGGATGCGCCTCTTTAATAGCCATGCTGTGTGTCTGCACCATGCAGCCCGTGACAATAACCTTGCCTCCAGGCTTGCGCAGCTCCAAAGCCTCGCCCACGGTCTCCAAGGACTCGTCCCGCGATGCCTCAAGAAACCCACATGTATTAATGATGATGAAATCGGCAGTCTCAAGCTCCTCACTCACCTCATAACCCGACTGCAACAAAATCCCGAGCATCACCTCAGTGTCTACGCGGTTACGTGGGCAACCAAGACTGATAAAAAAGAGCTTGTTACCTCCCACTTCAAATTGAGGACGCCCCCTTTCGGTCTCTGGTTCGGAGCAGCGACTGGGTTGTTCTTGAGGCCGAGCTTGCTCTTGTGGCTGGGGCTTCTCTTCTTTGAATATCTTCAACATGGTCAAAACACTGGTAAATCGTTCTTAATTGCATCAATGATACCCCAAAATAGTATATTTCTCCAGGGAAGCTCTTTCTTGATAAATTTTATTTTAATTTCTAGAGTGGTCCCAAGCACAAGGAGGACTCCCATGCCTGTCGAAAAGAAACTGCGTTACCTGCGTTTTGCCCTCGGTCTCATCGGAGCCTTTTTCGTCGTAGGGCTCTATCCCATGATGCACTACTGGCCCACAGCATGGGGATGGAACCCCTCACAACCGGAATATGAACAGATGATCCAAGGGGTCTACGCCACACTAGGCGTCTTCCTAATTCTAGCAATGCGTAACCCCATGGAACATCGAAGCCTCATCTGGTTCACAGTCTGGTCGAGCATTGTCCACGGAGGCATCATGCTCGTGCAGGCCTTAGTGGACTCCAGCGAACACCACAATATGTATGGGGATATCCCAGGACTATTCCTGGTAGCCTTCATCCTTGCTATCCTCATGCCCAAGAAATCCGAAGTATAGACAGACACTGAGTGAGAAAGACAGCTCCTGCAATAAGGGACAACGCAGAGCAACAGAGAAACAGAGCTACAAAGAGGCTCATCTAAGCAAAAAACTCGGGTAGACGTCGGCGTCTGCACGTTCATTTTCTCCTGGTTTCTTGTTCGTACTGGTTTCCCTGCCTTAACAAGACACCAGGAAAAACAGGAACACAAGAAAAACACCACCCAACTTCCTTACCGGCCAAAATCGACACATGGGGGGACCACTACTATTGGATAAATTTCCTCTCTGTTCCTCTGCGCCTCTGTTGCTCTGTGTTTAAAATTGACACAAGATACTATCCAGAAAGCACTGACAACCAAAAGCACCTATCCGCATGCCAAAGAAGTCTGAGGTCTAGGCAAGGTTTCTTTGTCCCCTTGAGTAAGCGCAAAAAACAGCTCCTGCCAAACTTTACTCGACAGTGGAGCTAGCGACACTAACACAGAGCAACAGAGTAACAGAGACACAGAGAGGCTCATCTAAGCAAAAAATACGGATCGACGTCGAGGTTTGGACCGTTCATTTTCTCCTGTTTTCCTGTTCGTCCTGCTTTAACAAGACACCAGGACAAACAGGAACACAAGAAAAGCACCACGCAGCTTACTTCGCTGTACGAATCTAGTTCGACACAGATTTAATGAGTAAATGGGACCGCCAAAACTGAGACATCTTGGGTAGACTACCGTGTAGGGGTGTAAAGAAAATACCGGCATCGCATAGGGTAAATAGAGATACAAAAATTTAAGGTTGACACTATGACCCTTGAAAAAGAACGTAGCGCAGTAGCCAGTTTGAGCAGAAGGATAGCGCCCAACCTAATAACTTTGGTCATCCTTCCAGCTATCACCCTGGTTCTTTGGCTCTATGGCAAAAGATCCCTGGCAATGTTCAATTATACCCCATGGCTATTTGTGGCCCAGGCGTTTGGACTCCTGGCTGCCACGTTTTTAAGCGTGAATTTTATCTTCACCACACGCCTCAAGATTATCCGCAAAATGTTCGGCGGGCTGCAGGAGGTGTATAAGCTCCACAGGGTAATAGGGGTTTTGTCGGTGACATGCGCTACCCTGCATTTCCTATCCTTTTTGGTACATTCAATCTACTTTCCTGGCCTTCTCGACTTCTATTTGATTCCGGGCGACGACTGGTCCATGAACTTTGCCCGGGCAGCCTTACTCCTATTTCTCGTTTTGATAGGCCTGACCTTTATCAGGAAAATCCCCTACCACATCTGGAAATACTCGCACCAATTTATGGGGCTCGCGTTTCTTCTGGCTATGGCCCACGTATTGACAATCAATAGCGATATCATGAAGAGCATGGCTCT
>JAJFMA010000142.1 GCA_021772415.1 Chlamydiota bacterium | reverse complement strand
CGATGAACTTCGAGGTACCGAGAAATCTCGACATGTCGTCGATGCTAGATCTGTTTTGGCGCGAATGTGCCTGAGATCAGCTGACCTCACTCTCCGTGATGCCTGTCGAGTGATGGAAAAACCGCGCAGCAGTGCCTCCAGGCTTGCCGCCAGAGCTTCCAAACACCCTCAGCTGCGTGATGCTGTTGATCAACTACTTACCATCCAGATGGCACCTGAATCTTGACCGAGCAGTGACTCCGATTGTACCGCTACTCCCCGCTCTGGATGCTACGGATCGAGCGAATCGAAACCTCCGGCCCCTTTTACTGAATGCTACGGATCGAGCGAATCGAAACCTCCGGCCCCTTTTAGAGCGAATCGAAACCTCCGGCCCCTTTTAGAGCGAATCGAAACCTCCGGCCCCTTTTGCCATACACCATAAGAGCCTCTTTGCGCCTCTGCGACTTAGTGTCTTTGCGTTTCTATCGTGAATATAGCAAGCCGTCTAGCATGAAAGGGGCCGGATAGTGCCCGGCCCCTCACTTGTAGGCTTATCCTACCAAAGAAGCGTCGTCGTCATCAGAACTTGCCTCTTCAGCAACTGGGCGATTCTTAAGTATTTCATTAAGTTCGCGGTAGCTAGCACCGATCTGTTTAGCGACTTGGGCGCTCACGTCAATGGAGTCGATAGCAGCATATAGCACACCGAGTTCCAAAATTCCGTCCCCACGTACCATTAACTGCCTACATGTTTCCAACCCGGCTGTATTACAGAATTCTAAAAACGGAGAACGGAGAAACCACGTCCCAAGGTCCTTGACATGCGTGATAGCAGCCAAATCACTTTTAAGATCTTGGTGCAAGACAGAAGCTATTATCTTCATCAAATACGCGTCGTCTTCGAACATTAGAATAGCAGCTTCTTTTGCTGCCTCGATCCCTTGCGTGCAAGGCTTACCTTGAGGGTCTCTACACATGAGCAACAAGAGCTCAAAACCTCGGCGCATGCCTTCGAGCTCTAGGGGTTCGAACAATTCGTACACGACATCTTTAGCTACATCAAAGCCTATACCGTGTTTGAAACACTCCTTAAATAGGTATTTTCCGTAACACCACCGTGCGAAATCGGATTCTAGGAGCAAGTCTGCAGCCACTACTGCTAACTCTGGACATCCACCTTCCTTTCGCAATAGCTCCTCTGTTACTATCAATGGAACGACAGTGAAATCGTCATCATAATACCCCTCACGCACTCTCTCGATCGCCTTATCGACACCGATATTTTTCGCAAAAAAAGCCGCAAGGACTTTCTTAGCACACGCTTGCGTGTTTTCGTCGCCGCTCTCTATGAGATCCAAAATAGGTGTGACATCATCATCGCTGAGCTCGCTATGCTCAGCACCAATGACGCCGTCATAGAGGATTGTCGCAAGCGACCGACTGCCCTTATCTTCCGCTGAAAGCATCTGGAAGGCCGCTTCTTTAGCCTTCACGTTTTTTGTCGTTTCTCCGTGGCGGAAATATAGCAGCATAAAGAGGCAGTAGGCTAGCTTCATTTGATCCTTGTTACCGCTCGTAAAGCGATTAAAAGCCACTTCTTCCGCTTTTTGCACTGCTTCTGAATCCATTAGATTCAACTCGCAAGCCATCTCAGTCACTACCACCCCGATAGATAGGTCTTTACAACCACGCAAACACTCGAGGGGTAGGGAAGCAGCCTCCTCATGTCCAAGACCCTGCCTCCATCTTTCCCACACCATACTACCGCCAACGACGCCCTCATCCCTTTCACCATGAAGAAGGAGCGTTCTGCCGATTTTAATGGTCAAATCGGGTTGGTGCTCTTCCGGCGAATCCGAAACACCCTCGTCTACTTCCGTAGAACATTGAGCCTTTTCGAAAACTCCACCTTCTTCGGTCTCCTCATCTACAGCCACAGCCACAGAGGGTTGCGTCCCTTCAAGCCATTCAGCTTTTTCACGATCCCAATCGCAATCGATGGCTTGGGATGAAGCATCACCGCTCTCTTCTCCTTCGATTGCAGGCGTACCAGCGATACTGGTTTCAAGGGGGCTAGCACCGCTCGTTGTGGCGTTGCCTTCCTCGCGCGGCACTGCCCTTTGCCAAAGGCTGGTGATTCCTCGAAACAGAACGGGACCGAAGAAGACAGCGTCGAAACCTAAGTTAAATAGAACGTATCTGTAGCTTGAGGCCAACTCCTGCAATTGGCCGAGCCCAGCCTGAATGGGTTCAGCAAAGATCTCCACAGCTGTACCAGCAATGGAAGAGATGCCTTCTCTCGAAATGTTATAACCGAATAAATAGGAAAGGTTTAGGAAATCCAATTTCAGTCCTTTGGTTGTTCCAGCAGAAGCCGGTTTTTTTGGTTTAATCTCCATTATAGATAATAAAAGAATAAAACTAAACTAACTTTTATATTTATTCACTCATTAAAATACACAAACTAGAGAACTAATTTTTAGAAAAAAACAGGACCAAAGAAGCTCAAGCATACGATTTGCACGATTGGAATGAATGGCTCCTATGTTACCGAACTGGACCCCCTCAGTTGCGCGATGTTGTTGTCAATTACTTACTTACGCCCCAAATAACACCGGAATCTTGACCGAGTAATAGGTCCGCTTGTACCACCGCCCCCTCCTCCACCCACTACAAATCGAGCGAATCGAAACCTCCGGCCCCTTTCACTACAAATCGAGCGAATCGAAACCTCCGGCCCCTTTCAGAAACCTCCGGCCCCTTTCAAATCGAGCGAACCGAAACCTCCGGCCCCTTTCACCGGCCCCTTTCACAAATCGAGCGAATCGAAACCTCCGCCGCCCCCTTTCCCTCACGCTCCGGAGGAAGAGCCCACGTCGTCTTGTCGGATGTCTACAAGCCGAGTGAACCCGCCCATCCTAGCGTGCATGTTCCACGCTATCTTAGTTAAAGGCGTGGAATACCAGAGTCCGTCCTCTTCTTTCTGAACATATCCTAGGGTACCAAAATGCACCCCAGCAGTGTTCACACCATCTCCCTTAACACACAGTCCCCCAATATGATAAGTGCAACAAGCCTTAAAAAGGTTATAAGCAACCAAATCGCGTTCCGCGCAGATGCGCTGATCCCCCTCAACATCCACTACTATCGGTTCAAAGCCATCGACGCCCCCGTACCTGCTGCCGACGGTGAGCTGTCCAAGCTCTCGTTTGTCAGAAAGGCGAACTAATTTGTACAAGTCAATGAAATCGTCTGAGAAACCACGTTTGTCCAATACCGGAATCAGTCTTCTAGTCATAGCCGCAAGTTCAAATACACCTGTGCTAGGGTCCTCTACCCTACAAAAACCCAAAACCCAGGTACTTTGTCGTGTGCCTGGGTTCAGGTTTCCGTTCAAAGAATTGTGGTAGGCTTGCATGGATGCAAACTCTTCCCCAGTAGCCCTCGTCACTTTGGCCTGATCGGCCCAGGTACTGAGTCGATCCCAGAGCGCCCTGACCTGTTCGGACCCGGGCTTGTTGAGGAAATGCTGGAGTTCTGATGAACGAGTGTCCATGCCCGGACATTTTCCCAATGGATACTGCAATGCATGCTGAATCCATGCATTGGGATCCTCTGGCTCATAATGATCATCAATCTCCCTGAAGCCAATACCTGCATAGTTGACATGGGACGTCAAGTAGCTCTTTTCAACGCGGGCGTACTGCAAATGACCGCCTAAGATACAGGCGCGCATCAGATTATATTCCACTAGATCATAGGTGATCGGCTCTTCCTCATTCCTCAGAGTATAATTGCAGAAATACGAGATACCCCCTTCGCCCTCGTTAAATTTAAGACATCCTATTTGTTTATATCCGTTAATTAGCATGACCGTATAGTCATATTCAATGGAAGTCACCCTATCAACACTGGGCACCCAGGTTTTCCGTAAGATAATGACCGCTAACTCGGCAACGCCTGTCCCATCAGTGGAAACTCGGCAATGTCCCTGCACGATGACCTGCATCTGCCGACCACCGACCTCCCTCAGGTCCTCGTGGTGCGTCATAAACACCTCCCATGCATTTTTCAGTTCCATTGTCTCGGTTTCTGTAAGGCGCTCGTTTTGAGTCTCTACATACAATTTATTTAAATCCATAATTCACCCTTCTTTTTATGTAATTTAAGATAGATCCTAAAGAAATATACCAACAAGATTTAATAATGTAAACAATATCATAAGTTACACTAAGTTTATTATTAGACAAAAACCGGAGCGTACATGTT
>JAJFMA010000141.1 GCA_021772415.1 Chlamydiota bacterium | reverse complement strand
TTCTCTAGTATGACCTCCAAAGCTCTGTGTATTGGTGGTTTTCCGAAAAAGGCCATGAAATAATGACTTTACTTTGGTAGTCTGGAGCTTAGCACCTATGTGTACGAGGTATCTGTGTCCCAGGACTATAACGAGTTGTATCGCGAGCTGTACGATGTCACGATCCCTGACGTCGACTACTACCTGCGTCAGATAGACTGCCGTGATGGCTGTCCTGTGAACACGGATGGGCGCGGTTATATGATGGCGATACACTCTGGGCGTCTTCTTGAGGGCTATAAAATTGCGCGTGGTCCCAACCCCTTTGCATCTATCTGTGGGATGATTTGTGGAGCTCCCTGCGAGATATCCTGTCGTCGTGATCGCGTAGATAAGACGCTTACAATTAGAGCCCAGAAACGTTACCTTGACGAGTGGTATGGCCGCGATCAAGAAGCTTTAAACCGCTCGTTAGAATTCAGTTATGCTCGTGGTTCGACAAAAGCTAAGCCCAATGGACTTAAGGTAGCATGTATCGGCGCTGGCGTGGCCTCTTTGACAGTTGCGCATGATTTGCTACGCCTTGGCTACGAGGTCGACGTCTATGAGCAGATGCCTCTACCCGGTGGTATGCTTGTATACGGCGTTCCAAATTACAGACTTAAGAATGATTTACCCGTTACCGAATGCCGCGCTATCGAGCACTTGGGAGCGAAGATCTACTACAACGTCACTGTTGGCAAAGATATCACCCTCAATGAGCTAGAAGAAAAGTACGATGCCGTTTTCATCGGTGTAGGCCTTTGGAAATCTCGTGACCTGCCTATTGAAGGCGCCGACTCTCCTGATATCATTCGCGGCATTGAGTATCTGAAAGTTCTGTGTGCTGGGGACTCCTACCCGATCGGCAAAAACCTCATTGTGATCGGAGGCGGTAACGTCGCCTTCGACGTGGCGCGCTCGTCCGTGCGTAACCACACCGACTCCGTGACTATGGTCTGCTTGGAGTCGCGCGATGAGCAGACTGCCGACGAGTTTGAGATTGAAGATGGCATGGAAGAGGGCATCAAAATCATCAACCGCGTGGGGCCTATTGCCATCGAACGCGATGAGGATGGCAAGGTTTGCGGCCTGCGTGTACAGCAGATTTACAGCCTCTTCGACAATCAGGGGCGTTTTTCGCCTAATTTTGTTCCTAATGCTCAGTACGTTATCCCTGGCGACTGCGTTGCACTGGCCATCGGACAGGCGATGAATCTGGAGTTCCTTGAAGGCTGGGACAAAAAAGACGACCTCGAAATAAAGGGCGGCATCATCAGTAGCGAGATTGGAACGGGGCGCACCTCGGTTCCAGGCGTCTACTGTGGAGGCGATGCCGGTTTCGGAGCCGCTCTGTTTATTACTGCAATTCGTCACGGTCAGGATTCCGCGATTGCTATCGACCACGATCTTAGGGGAACCACACCCTACCGCGAGTTCGTTGCGGAGTTTACTGAAGTTAACCCCATGAGGGACAAGGAGTACCTACGCACTAAGTGGGCCTTGCCGACATCATTGCCACCTGAATCGCGGAAGAACAACCTCAATATCGTCGAGAACAATTACACCGATGAGGAAGTTCACCAGCAGGCTAACCGCTGTCTACAGTGCCATATATCGCCTGTCTTTGATGGCGACTTGTGTATCAAGTGCAATGGCTGTGTCGACGTTTGCCCTACGAACTGCTTAAAGCTCATTCCCGTTAGCAAACTCAACATGGACCTCGGTGAAGGGAATATGCGCACCGCTGTCGACAACTACTACGGCGTTGACTCCACCGAGATGAATGATGGTGAACTCGACTTGATGGGCTCGGCGATGTTGAAAGACGAAGACTTATGTATCCGCTGCGGCCTATGTGCGGAAAAATGCCCCACACAGGCGGTGACGATGGACGCGATGAACTACTCCTTCCACTGGATAGGGTAGAGCATGCTTCCCGCGGTAGTACTGACTTTAGCCTCGGGAGTAGCAGCACTAGTGCTGTTCCTATACTTTTGGAAACGAGGACAATTTGATGATGTCGAAGACATCAAATACCAGCTCTTTCGCGACGAAGACGATGATGAGTAGAGAAGAAATTCTCAAGTGAGTATATCTTTTATTAGTAAATAGATGCTGTAAGGTTGCTATGCCAAAACACCGAAATTCTCTGAAAGTTGATTCCGATGATGAGGACCCACGTATATCCAGGCGCTCGTTCCTGGCGCTGATGGGTTTAGGTGTTGGGGTGGGCGCCGCGCACCTCGTAGGCGCGTCAGTGCTGGGGTTTCTTTATCCTAACGCGATGAAGACGCCTCCGAGTGTCTTTTCCTTGGGGCGTCCCGACGAGGTGTTGTCCCGTGAAGGCAAGGTGTTTTTTCCTAAGCAGAAGGTGTTTATAGAAACAACTGCTGGCCGCGTACGCGTACAGACGGCGGTGTGTACACACTTGGGCTGCACTGTAAATGCCGTGGAGACGGGTTACCAATGTCCCTGCCATGGATCAACCTACGATCTTGTTGGGCGCAACACCGGAGGCCCCGCACCGACACCGCTTGTGTTTTACTCGGTTTTCAAGGGGGCATCCGGAGATTTAATGTGTAATAAAGCCACTACCACACTGGATGCTGAAGAAGCGTGGTTTTCACCTAACGCCTAAGCGACCGAAACGGAGAAAGAGACACAATGGCTGAATTCAAAGGCAAGCCAAGAGAATCATGGGCTCAGTATATTGCAGGGCTTCCTAGGCTATTTATACGGTCAATTTTTCGACACAACTACCCTAATAATGACGTCGACCGCTCAGAGATAGTCTTTAAGAACTTTTTTCTGCACTTTCACCCTGTCAAATGTCACAAAAACAGCGTAGACCCCTTCTACACACTGGGTTTAGGGGTTATCTCCACGAGCCTGTTTCTTATTTTGACGTTCACGGGCGTAGTCCTGATGTTCTACTACATCCCAACAGTTGACCGTGCTTACGACATCATGAAGGACTGGCAGGATACGACGCCTTTTGCGCAGATGTACCGCAATATGCACAGGTGGGCAGCACACCTTATGGTGCTCTTTGTCATGCTCCACATGTCGCGAGTATTCTATACGGGATCCTACAAAGGAAGTCGTCGCTTCAACTGGGTGATTGGTGTCATCCTCATGGTGCTGACGTTGCTGCTATCGTTTACAGGCTACCTCCTCCCCTGGGATCAGCTGGCCTTTTGGGCGGTGACCGTAGGCTCGGAAATCGCCGGCTATGCTCCGAACCTTCCAGGCTTCGAATATAACATCAACAGGGTGATGCTGCTTGCCTCCAACAGTGTAGGACAAGATGCCCTCATACGCTTCTACGTGTTGCACGTGGCTGTGTTGCCCTTGATCGCTGGGATTCTGATTGGAGTGCATTTCTGGCGTATCCGCAAGGATGGAGGGCTGTCACGGCCAGCAGATCGCGTGCGGCCCGATCCCATCCGTGTTGTGCAGCGTTCCGACACCAAAGAAGTTTTTGCTCCAGGAGTAAAACGTACCTATGGGCTGATGGAGCTTGTGCGTGGAACATGTCCCACAGTGGACAAGGGCCCCTACAACTTTATCTTCACCTGGCCGCACCTACTGCGTGCCGAGACGGTAGCCTTTCTGTTGACCTTGGTACTTGTACTAGGTCTTGCATTCTTGGATGCACCTCTTGAGGAACCCGCGAACCCTTCCAAGCCACCGAATCCATCAAAGGCTCCATGGTACTTCTTGGGACTACAAGAGATGGTGGCCTACAGCGCCTTTTGGGGAGGGGTAGGTATTCCTACTCTCATGGTCATTGGACTGGCCGTCATCCCATACCTCGATAGGAATCCACATGGCACCGGACACTGGTTTCACCGCAGCCGCTACCTAGCAGTATTCCTGTGGACTCTGTTTATGACCGTTCAAGCGATATTTATCGTGGTAGGTACCTTCTTTCGAGGCGCCAACTGGGGGTGGATATGGCCGTGGACAGAAACTTTCGCTAGGCACTGAGGACCCATATGGCATCGCGCGGACAGTTCTATCAGCTTAGTCTCATCGTCCTCTTTATTGTAGCGACTGTGCTTTACGGCGCCTTTTTTATGCGCGAAGTAAATCCTGAGTATCGCCAGTTTCAGCAGACGTATGAAACTTTAGAGGAGTTTCGATCCGAAATTACACGTGAGCCGCCTGCCCCTTTCCGTCGAGGAGTCAAGCAACTCGTTCTTGTCCAAGAGGATAATGGCCCTGAGGTTATCGACCGCTGTACGACATGTCACGTAGCGTTGGAGTTCAGTCACTTTTCTCCAACAAAAATTGCGGAAGACGTCAATGGCAACGTCATACTAGATAGCGAAGGCATTCCGGTTAAGGTCGCTAACGAAAACTACGTGTGGGGCCTTGTAGACGAGAAAATCGCCGAGCTTCGTGATGATAGCGTCATAGCGCAGCTCGAGTCGCAGGGCGACAGCAGTCAAATAGCTGAACGTTTGAGCGAGGCTCAAACTCTAGAATCCCTTAAAGTTGGGCACGTAGGGCACAACGAAGTAGATATGACCCAAGTTCTTGCCATGCACCCATTGATGGGCAAGGAAACGCGACCTTTCGAGTTTCACCCCATTGAAGAGTACGGATGTACCTCTTGCCACGGAGGAAATGGACGTGCACTTACGGTAGAAAAAGCACATGGCCCTGTCTTTGACGGGCAGTATCACGAAGCTTACGAAGGGCCCCGCCCAGAGTTTCTTGAGCTCGATCCCGACAACGATCCCATGTTCTCTCGTGTCTTTAATCACAAACCCGGCCATGGCCTTTTGTTCCAGACTACACCTATTATGGTTGGAGGCCTCATCCAATCGAACTGTGTCCAGTGTCATCTTAACGCTTCTAAGAGAGTTGAAAACACTGTAGGGACTGTAGAGCAGTTTGTGCAGCAGAGCGGGATGCGTCGTAAAAATGTAGGACAGTCGTTAACCCAAGAGATAACGGCAGTAGCTTCACTGATTGATATGCGCCGCCAGCTTAGTCAGGCTGGATTCGACGCCCTTGTCAAAGAACTAGATGCTAGAACTAAAGATTACAAGTTGCCTGCTGAACAGAGAAAGAATGCCGAGGGTCAGATAGCATACCTCCAAGGCATCACTAAAGGCCTCCAGGGGCATGATCGTCAAAAGGTTGCAGAGGCCGCAATCGAAGCGGAGCTCATCGAATCGCTCGGGTCAGAAGCAGCCATAGCCTTTGTTGAGGCTAAAATCATGCAAGATCCTGCAGCCTTTGAGAAGGAGCTGTTGACCTCAGCTAAGGAACCAACAGGATTCTCGGGACGCCTGCTTGATAAAGCTAACGCATTTAGAAAGACAGCAGCGCTATCGAAGGAGACCTCTAAGGTCAACCGCGCTCTTCAAGACACGGTAAGCCTGGAACTCACGGAAGCTATTTCCTCCGATGTCGACAACATGCTCAGTGTCTACCAGCTAGGTAAGGAACTCTACTTCGCCCAGGCATGCTATGCGTGCCACAGGATTTCAGGCCTTGCCAGAGGTGGCGTTGGGCCTGAGCTTACCACGGAAGGCTTGTACTACCCATGGTTCATCAAAGAGTCTATCGTTTGGCCGCAGGCTGACCTTCACACATCTACGATGCCGAATTTCCACTTGGATCATGAAGAACTTGAAGCTCTTACAACATACCTACTTTCCCTCAAAGGAAAGCCTAAAGCTGTATCTGACATCGAGCACCAGGTAGCTATTAAGGCTTGGGAAGAGGGGAGGAAGCTCCCTTACGAGGCTCCTGTGGAGCCCACACAGATCCACGACCTCCACTATGGAATGACTGTTTTTGCTACGGAAGGCTGCGCCGCATGCCATAGACTTAAGGGATTCCAGTCCAACGTAGGCTTTGCTATAGAGCGCAATGGCGAGCCATCATTCGATAAACTCTACAAAGAGCAACGCTGGTTCGAGGAGCTTATTCCTGAAAATATCAGCGGTAGTGAACTCGTCTCAATTATCGATAGTAATGCCGAGGAAATTGATCGTCGTATTGTTAATGGTATCCGCGAGGGAGCTATACTCGAGGAGCTGGAACAAACGAATCCTGGCATCCTGGAATCGTACTACTCCCCTTTCAAGTATGCTTTTAGAGCCAAAAATGCCGCTCTAGCGTCCGCCGAGAATGGCTCCGAACTTCTAGAGGAGTATCAGGAGCGCGTTCAACGTGTGTTGATGATGTACGTGCAGGAGTATGGTTTAGGACGTCTTGTGGGCCCTCGTATCAGCTGGTCGGGTATATATCGTAGCGATCAGTGGCTAATAGAGCATTTCTACAACCCTTCTGCACATGCTGCGCGCTCGATAATGCCAGTGTTTCCGTTTGATGAGACTAAATTCCAAGCGCTCACCTACACGCTGGATATGCTAGCCAAGCAGAATACGCACAAAGTGCGGCAGATTTGGGACACTCAAGGGTTTAACCCTGAACTTGCCTTCGACATACACTGCTCCCAATGCCACGGCAACTTCCGTGAAGGGAATGGCCCCGTTGCACAGTGGCTCTACCCTATTCCTAAGAGCTTGCGTAATGCAGGATTCCTTAGAGGACTCACAAAAGATCGTGTGCATGAATCCATTGTCCATGGTGTACGTGGAGGACCTATGCCTCCTTGGGGAGAGCTTGCCAGCGACAAGCCATTCGTTAATGACACACCAGTGCTAACCGATAATGAAGTTTCACAGCTTGTGGACTGGCTGTTCCTTACCTTGCCAAAAGGCGGCGGTATTGGCGGTGAAGATGATCCACGTAAGTGGCAATATAGGCCCGAAGATGTACTGGAGGAGCTCCAAAATGCTGGAGACGTCCTGAAGAATGGAGTAAGCGCTCTACAACAACAAGATGAACTTGAGCTTCTGCTGTCAGTGATCCCTTCGGGCAGCGAATTTTACGCAGACCTTGAACCTAAGGTGGCAGTGTCGGCGAGTCCAACCGGGCAGGGGGTCGAGGATATATTTGACATCCGCAACAATCCCATTCCAGGCGTGGAGCGGAAAGCTTATTATGTAAAAAAGGAATTTTATACTCCTCAGAATCTAGCGGAAGGAGAAGCCTTCTTCGTGGAAAACTGCGCCATATGTCACGGCAAGGAAGGCGCCGGGACTGGTCTAAGGGCCGCCACTATGATAGAAGCTAAGCCACGGATGCTTACAAATCTCGATTGGTTAGAAACACGTGATGATCTGCGGCTATTGCAGTCCATCAAGTATGGCGTTGTGGGCACTGCTATGACTCCTTGGGGGGATTTCACAAGTAGCCTGCAACGTCTACAGCTCGTTATGTACATCCGAAGTCTCAGTCGAGAAGGAGTGCTGCGCGATCATATCCAGGAAACACTCTATTCAACATTCGACAAAGCCATCACAGTAGTCAGGGAGCTGCAGATCCCACAATACGAGATCATGGAAAAGCTCGAGAAACAGGTGGAGGCAGCGCGCAACGAAAAACGCGACCTATCCGACCGTATTGCTACGGAGCCAAATCTCGCCCAGCAGGCTGTTGAAGTGTATCAAAGAGAGCTCGCTCTTGAGGAAAAGCTACAACGACAGCAATCCATCAATGAAGCTCTAGACACTCTGATTAGGGAGATCCGTCGAGAGAAAAGTGTCTATGATGCTCTAGGTGCCGGTATGCTTACTAGTCTTGGAGACGACCCTCTTCTAGACGACTGTCTGTCTGTGATCCAAGCAAGTTCGAACCGCTACAGCATACGCGATAACACTCTTACGGTAGATACTCCCGAACAAGACCCTCTTCGCCAAGGGAATGAGTGTGTGATTTCAAAGCTAGGAAGCAAAATAGAAGCGCTTGAGGAAGAGCGGCAACGCCTACAGGGGCGTATTCCCTCAGCTGAGCGGACTGAACTTCTCGCAGAAGTGGAGTACCGTCTAAAGGGATATCGCGACTTCCAAAATCAGCTAGTAGCTTCACTTGAAGAGGCCCGGCGCTCACACCAGCTTCAGAAAGAGCTTGTTGCGAGAGCTAACAAAGGCATTGAGCAAGCAGCCACGACCTCGGCCAAGGAAACTTCTTGGAGACGCAATCATAACAGGCGCAGCGCCGCCTAGGAGACTCGCAGCACTATGGAGAGATCAAGCAAATTCGAAGATGCACCGGTCAAGCTGTTCGTCTATCCTTCAGTTCTTTTTATGGTTTTTGGCATGCTTGTGGGAACATTCATTTCCTTCAATGCATTTGTCCTTCCCGACTATTTTGCTGGGGAATACGTACATTTTGGGAGGTTACGCCCTGTCCATGTTGGAACGGTGACATTGTTGTGGCTGATTTCCGCTAATATTGGTCTATTCTACTACTTTGTGCAGAGACTCTGTGGCGTGCCTCTTTGGAATAAACAGCTTGCTATGTGGTCAGGATACATTTGGTGGTCGGCTATCACATTAGGAGTCATGTCCTTCCCTTTCGGAACCAATTTTGGTTGGGAATATGCGGAGCTTCCCGTATGGCTTGGCCCGCTTCCTATTAAGCTGTTGGGCTTTATAGGTTATGGACTTGTCGGTGTTAACGTCTTTATGACGATCTTCAATCGACGTTACAAGAAGATGTACGTCTCCCTTTGGTATGCCATGGGGGCGATGATTTGGGGTGCCGTTACCTATGTAATAGGAAACTTCGGCGTGAATTGGGTTCCCGAGGGAATATCACGCGTCAATACAAGTTTCTTCTTTGTTCACAACCTCGTGGGACTAATATTCACTCCTATGGGCCTAGGTATTGCCTACTACTTCTTGCCGAAGCAGGCTAACGCCCCTATTTATAGCCACAAGCTGTCTATGATTGGCTTTTGGTCTATTGCCTTTGTATATGCATGGGTGGGTGCCCATCACATTATTCACGGTCCTGTGTCGCAGTGGCTACAGACGGTGTCGATTATTTTTTCCATCTGGCTCTTTGTCCCTGTGTGGACCGCTGTCACCAATCTCTTTGCTACTCTGAAAGGAAACTGGCAGGCATATAACAACAATGTAGCAGTGCGATTCATCATCATGGGTACTCTGTTCTACCTTGTTGTCAGCACTCAAGGTTCCTTTATGGCCTTGCGTAATGTCAATGAAATCACCTCCAAAACAGATTGGGTTATAGGTCACTCTCACATGGCCCTATTGGGGACGTTTTCGTTCTACGCCATGGCGGGAATCTATAGCGTCCTTCCAGTGCTCACAGGTAGGCCCATGTACTCTAAGCGGCTTGGAGATTGGCATTTTACCTTAAGCATGCTGGGTATCATGCTCATGATGTTCTCACTGCACATATGCGGCTTCATTCAGGGCCTGGAGTGGTCGACCTGGGCTGATGGCAGCAGCTACGCTCAGTTCCACAGCAACCTCACCAAACTGTCCTTTCTGCAGACCGTTGCCGATATGAAGACCTGGTGGTTGATACGTCTTCTATCGGGAGTCATTATCACTGCTGCAAACTGCATATTTCTTGTGAATATGTTCAATACCATTCTTCTAAAATCGCCGGAGCATGGCGGGGAACGAAAGATCATGACGAGGGCTTAGAGCGATGGCGGACGAAGAGAAACACGGCTACAAAATTGAGTTGTCGGCCCTACTTACCATAGGTGGTATCGCACTATTATTTGCTTTGGCAATTATCGTTGTCGTGGTTTCACCCATGTTTCTTGACCCAAGCTGGGTGCAGCCCTCAAGTCACTTCCAGGTGCAGATGTATGAGGTCTCAGACCCCCACACCTACATTTCAAGGACAGCTTCAGGATCTGCCGATATAGAATACGTTAATCACCTCGTCGACGGATATTCGCTGCTTTCTTTCAAGGAGAACGACGGGGTGCGCATTGTCGCCCCAAAGGATTTGGAGCGCTATATTACGCGACTTGAGGACAAAGATCTTAAACTCACATCGCGGCTGCTTCTTTTAAGACGACCGATGGATTCACCGAGTTTTGCTGCCGCCGAAGAAGGCGAGGCCCTGCGTAAGCGCTTAAAGAGCCAGTGGGAGAAGGACAATCCAAACTGGAAAGAGCAAGGGCTACAGCGACGAGACTACTCAGTCAATGAGCTCTATGACCCTCAGCAAACAGAAGCTTTTGCGCTAGGTCTAACACAAGGTTTTGTCGAAAACTATGTCGACGAAAACTACGTGCTTCTCGATGAACCTAGCGCGGACTACCACAGCGACCCGGGTGTCGTCTACATCAGCAACCCTGAAGAGTACCGCATTCGCCGCTTCCAGCGCGGTAATGAAAAGGGGTATCGCTACGACCCAAAAGGAGAACCCATCGCTAGCGTCGAGCAGTTAACGGACGATGAGCTAGGCTTCACCTCCAGAAAAGACCTTATCTCCATGGGCGAGCATGTATATGCTATTGAGGGATGTTGGTACTGCCACACGGATCAAAGCCGTACGCTTATTCAGGATAGTGTCCTAAATGGCTCCGACTCTTATGCCGCGCCTCCATCGTCGGGGAATGAGTACATCTACCAGAAGATAACCTTTCCGGGGACACGCCGCATTGGGCCGGACCTTGCGCGTGTCGGTGTCAAGCGCCCCAGCCGAGACTGGCACAAATCGCACTTTTGGGAACCTCGTACCGAAAGTCCTGGCAGTATTATGCCTTCATTTCGTCACTTCTTCGATGACGATCCTCGAGGACAGCGACATACTGTGATAGGTGTGCCTAACCGCAATTTTGAAGCAGTGTTCCAGTATCTTATGACCAAGGGCACCCGTATAACTCCTCCCACACAGGCGTGGTGGCTCGGTAAGGACCCACTGAAAACTACGGAAATTATCGAAGGCAGAAAACGTGTAAAGAAG
>JAJFMA010000015.1 GCA_021772415.1 Chlamydiota bacterium | reverse complement strand
AGGGGCGAAGTCCCGACAGCTTTACAGCCTAGTGCGTAAGCGCTAGGTAGCTTAGATAGATCTTTGAGCTCCAAAGGAGCGACAGAAGTTATGCACATATGCAAGAACCGGCCTCTTTCACGGCCCCTTTCAGAGCTACGCTCATGAGGCTTCTATCACGGCCTCGTTCCTTTCCAATGGGGAGCGTTCTTTTTGGCACTGTATCCGTTCTAAAACCTGCTGCTCGTAATCAGCGAGGCGTTGAATGAGGTCTTTTCTTGTGCCTCCCGCTGCTTCGACCTCCTCCCGTAAATTCTGATATAGGGCAGTCAATTCGAGAAAGTTGGTGAGAAGGTGTAAGTGGCCATCACCGTTTTCCACGTCGCCAGACTGGTAGCTATCTTCTGGGTGAAACTGTACCCCAATCATAAAGAGACCATGAGTGTACAGTTGAGGCACCCCCTCCTCGGAATGTCCTGACCACTCAATTCCGGGTAGCGCTTGTTGAGGCACCGCCGCAAAGTAATGCCAAACTTGCGCATTTTCTAGTATGGGTGCGTCACTCCAGTCTAACTGACAGAACTGTTCCTGCTCCTCCTTGTCTAAGGTTAGGTAGTGCCCCACTGTGTAAGGGACAATCTCGATGCGCACTTGGTTATCCTCGTACCCCTTGATCGCTTGCAACTTGCCACCGGCGTAAAGAACTAAGTGTTGTGCGCCACCACATATCCCTAAATACGGTACTTTTTGCTGTTCGGTCCAGCCCACAATATATTGATAAAACTCCTGCATGTCTTCTGTCGTCATACCATCGTCTAGCCACAACGGAATCGAAGGATTGAGACTAAGCTTCCATGGATAGTTCGCTAGGTTTCGACGCGAATCCTCCATTTCCTGTACGACATCTGCCCAATCAAAAGGGGCCCCATGGTCCGGAAATGTATCCATACAACCGGGATTGATCACTCCATCAAGATGACTTCTAATAACAGGATCGGCCATCACTTCAGGGTTCAAAGCTACAGTTAGAAATTGATCCGCAAACTCCTCTTCATCGGAAGCCAAGTCGCTCCACGGACCGTTAATGTTGCTCTGACCTAAAATTAGAAATTCCGTGTCATCCATTTGCTCGAGAACCATACGAGTTAGATCAGCCTTCCCCATAGACAGAAGGTAGCGTACGAAAGGGACTTGCCAATCCTCCACGTCTCCTGCATGTTCTAGAAGAGTTTTGACAATCTCCGGATGCGGGGCTGCATTTAAACTCGGAAAAAGTAAGGTGTCAGGGTTCTGGCCTACAAGGAATTTGTGATTCGGATAGTCTTGAAGCATGGGTCTCACCATGGCTTCATGAAGTTCAGGGTACCGTTGAAATCGGTCCCAGTTTCCTCCTAGGACCGCCGATTGGTAAATTAGGATATCACTTACCGTCCAAGTGGTGAGGACAAAATCGATAAGCTGGTCATTTCCACCAGCCATAACGAGGGTTAAAAAGTTAAGCTCTCTCTCTCCTTCTGCTGTTGGTCGTTCCGCCTCATTAAAGAAGCGGGAAAAATTTTCTACATCACCAAAACGAGCCGCGATAGCGGCTACCGCCATATTTGGTGCAGAGGTTACTTGAGATAGATACTCAATGCCTTCCTGTAGATCGTATTGATATGCATATATCCAAAGATCGATAAGGGAAATATGTGGGTTCTCACTCGAATTCCGCGCTAACTTTTCAGCCTGGTACACAAAAATCTTCGGTAAATTGTGTTTGGCAAAAAAAGAATGTAAGTCAACCCCGACATCGTTAAAAGGAAGCCCGACACAATGCAGCCCCTTGTGTTCAGCTAAATCGACAAGCACATTGTCTAGTTCTTCCGACCCCGTTGATTTGTCTGCTAGCTCTAGCCTTTCAAATAGGTCGGTGTGTAAATCACACCCTTCCCCCTGCTCCCATTCTGACGGGTAGGAATAAAGGTTATTGCTAAAAAATGCGATAAACAAAATGAGCAAGTTAATTATAAACAATTAAACATCCAATAGTATGTGAATTCTTTAACTTACACTATTATATATGTTAAAAATTTGTTGTACAAATTTAAGTGTAAAATAAACTCTAGGAGCTTAGTCGCAAAGTCGCATCGCTTAGTCGACCAAAGGGGGACGCGCTTGCACTACTGCATAACTGGCGAAAGAGCCGCGCTCATGCGGCCTCTTTCACAGCATGATCTTTATCAGAACAAATCTGGAAGCGATAGAATGAGTTCTAAAACCCTCTTTTTCAGGGGGTAAAGCCCCGACAGCTTTATAGCCTAGTGAAAGGGGCCCTTTCATAGGCCCGGTTCCCATCACGGCATCAATCACTTGACGAGATATTTGTTAAATTATTCCCTATTCAAGGACTGGGTAATAAAGTCTTACCAATGTCGATATCTTGGGAGTCTGCTTCATAAGCATCGGGATCATTAAATGGCATCTGTAGATACTCATGCTGAGAATAGAACTTGTAGACTGACAGAGAAGATTGAACGTGCAGTTTCTCAATCCCTTGATGCAGTAGCCAGCGTTCACAGAGTTTTAAAAATTGACTTCCAAACCCAAGATTACGGTACTGAGCGTCAATTACAATAATGCGTAAAGCCGCTCTAGATTCGGACAGAAATTGAAGATGTGTGTAGCCAATGACTTCCGAATTTTTGTAAAAAACCAGATGAACGTGGTCTTTGTGCTCAAAAGTCCACGTGAAGGGATCAGGTTTTGATTTGAAAAAGTTCTCCTGCCGTAACGAGCGCACAGCCGCCCATTCTCGTTCAGTTAAAGCCCTTACCATGCGCCATCCATCATAGCCATCTATCGCGTCGATGTTCGCGACAAAGGCGTCTTTGCCGAGACAGTACTCTAGAATGTTGTTAGGGAATTTTTCTGCTAACTGCAACTTGAGCTTTGCATACGCTTGAGCATTATCATTGTGTGATCGCATCCAATCACGAAATTTTAGATATCTACTTATTTCAGGGTCACCCTCTTCAAAAACGTGGACATTATGAGTTCTTGTGTTGATCCCTTTTTGAAAATAGCGGCGGAAAGCGATGCCGTACTCGCCTTTTACTTCATATCCTAACCTTTCCATGGCATTCGTTGCGTCATCAACTTCTAGAATATTTTTTACTACAGGGAGTATGTCGATAATAGGTTTGGCGCTCATACCTGGCATTGATGTGGAGCCAATATGATGAACCCCCAGGCAATTGCTTCCCAAGGCTTGCTTAATGACTTTTGCTTCACTTTCAAACCGACTTGGCCAGCTAGAATCATATGGGAGGACTTGAAGGGTATGGCTCATGATGAAGTGTCCATTTTTAATGTGGAAGGGGCCGGGCCGCACGCTGTTAGTCTGTCTTCCATTCGTTAGGAAGATGGGTCGATGTCGTAGAAGTCAAAGTGGAAGCGTCCCGTGGCAAACATCATCACGGGTTCTTCCCAAACACTGAGTAATGTGTCGTAGGCCTTTCGAGTGGAAACTCCTGATGGGAACTCGGCGAGATAATGGTAGACCGCCCAGAGTTCTTGGATTTTAGCCACAAGAACTTCGACTTCATCATCATCGAGGTCGTCAACCGGGGGGAAGATGCCTTTGCTAACCCCTAGCCGCTCACACAGCGGTTTTTCTTCGCCGAGCTCAATTTCCAAGAGATGTAGGATGTCGGGATCGTTGTCGAGCCAAGCTGCCATGTAGCTTGGAACTCTTTTCCGTGCGATTTCGAGAACGTCTAAAATCTGAATTATCTGCGTGCGCATGATGGCTCTTTTGGGATGTTGCCTTTCAGTTGAATAATGAGCAGCTCAATCGGAGCCGAAGAGTTATTTACACTTCGGTGGAGTACGCCCTCCGGGTCAACTCCGCGATAGACAGCTGTCCCCGTGGGGAAGTTCACATCTGTCATCCGTCCGTCAGGTTCCAGTCGGGTAATGGTGCCTCCTAACATTGGGATGACCACATGAGGGTACTCATCGCGGTGTAGTCCAATTTCTTCATAAGGTGCTATTTTGACCTGTGCTACTGAGACCTGGTCATTTTCGAGTAGCGTCTTATGTTCCAGCGCTTGCGTCTTGAAGGTTACAAAACATGCAAAAATGGTCAGTAGTCTCTTCACAAAAAAGCTCTTCTGGGACCCAGTCCCGTTCAATAGACGAAAACTCATAATACAGGCCGAGCCCCTTTTTCTGTGTCTCAGGTTTTCTGCTGCTCTGTTTTGAACATTCGGCACGACGGCTGTGGATAAATCGCCTACGTAAACGGGCAGAAACCGGCCCCAATCACAAAGTTATGCACATATGCAAGAACCGGCACCAATCACCAATCACAAAGTTATGCACATATGCAAGAACCGGCACCAATCACCAATCACAAGAACCGGCACCAATCACCAATCACAAGAACCGGCACCAATCACAAAATCAGGAAAACGTATGCATGAGGGTCTTTTCGTGTATAGAAAATAACAAAAATCTATACATGACAAGTGGATCATTGCTGCTTTCTTGGAAATCAGACTCATGACGTCACCTCAGTCGCGATGCTCATAGCCTTAGTTGGGATTTACGCCGTCGCACCTGTCTTGACGGAGGTGTGGGTTGATAGCAACGGCTTTCTTCTCTCGAGCGTAGTCATGACAAAGTTGGCTCATCATAGAGTTGGATGTAAATTATCAGACTAGGATGTCACCTTGCGGCTAAGTGATTTATAGATTCATTCGAGAGGGGGATGAGATGCTAAAGAAACTTTTCGCAGGTGTCCTGGTGTCCTTAGCGGCACTGTCAACAGATGCTTTCGCCGTGACATATGAGATTCAAGACATCGGCACGTTTCAGACCCACTCTAGTGTTGTCATTGGGTCAAACAACAATGGGCAGATTCTTGGCTGGTACAACATCGACGCTAATACAGGTAAGCACTTCTCTACCGAGCTCTACGGCTCTGTCTCGACTTTCGGCATTTTTCCACCAGCCATTGCCCAGATGAGAAGATCGTAAATAGCTTTTTTCCTCATGGGCCTGCTTTGACTGGGGTGAGGAGAAATATTTTCATTGATAATCAGCAACTTAACATATCGATGAACGTCTGAAAATGTAACATATGTTTTGCCTGGTTCTGAGGCCCAATGGGCTGTCTTATGATAGCCCCACCCGGGAGGGTGGGGTAAAGCAAAAAAGCACCCTGAGCCCTCTCGGGGCGGCTTGTGACTCAAAAGGATTAAGGTGTTACAAAACACTCTATCCAAAACGATGGGTGAAAGAAAACGTC
>JAJFMA010000140.1 GCA_021772415.1 Chlamydiota bacterium | reverse complement strand
TATCTCCAACCACCTAGACAGTATTCGTAGGGAGCTCTCTGAAGGCAAGAAAGAAGAATCGACATTCACTCACGCTGTAGTAAAAGACCACGAAGGTCTATCTCGTCTGCTAAGATCACTCCGGACAACACGTAGCTCTCTATCCAAAGCCGTCAACAAAAATGCCACTGAGATAATGGAACTGTTATGGCAACCTCTTTCAGACAGCGCGGCGCAAGCACGTCGTGAACTGTCTGAAGACGCCAAGCTTCGTACCGAGCCAGTCATCGACGATGCCATTCTGGCATATGTCTACAGGGATATTGATCTCTTCATAGACCTCAATCCCAACTTAGCACTTGACGAGGCACTGGCTTTAAACGAGCACGTACACACATACCTGCTCAATGCGACCCTTCTACAACACTATGACCGCATCATTCACGCCATCGAAACCGTCTTAAAGGCCCGCGTCGCAGACTCTGACGAGTGGACCCAAGATCTGCTAACGAAGAAGCTCGTCGAAATCGTCCAGATGCAACGCCACTACAGCCCTCATGAGCACCCTGAACTCCTGGTTTTTGAATACCATTTGAACATTCTATTGCGGCAGGTGCAAGTCGACAGCCTTCGAAAATTCTCTTCAAACATCGAAACTCCTGACAGGCACTCCGGAGCCGTCATGGAGCTTATCATGGGATCCGGGAAGACGATGGTGCTACTTCCCGTACTAGGGCACATGATTGCAAAGAGTGGTCAGCTACCGCTGTTGATCATGCCACAGGAGCTAGTACCATCTACAGCGCAGGCACTACAAAATAGTCTGGGTCAGTCCTACCATACTGCCATCGAGGTCATTGACATCGGGCGCAAGTGGCCATCAAAACCTAGGGACTTTGAACTCCTCCGCTATCGCTTCGAAAGTGCCATCGATACAGGAAAGATGCTCCTGATGTCCAACCACAGCCTGCAATGCCTGTGGCTACATCTTCTGGACAGCCTTGCGGACCTCAAAGCATGGACAGGCAGCGAATACCCCGAAGACAAAGAAGCCCGTCTACGAAACCTTCAGGCCGTTTTCACCATTTTAACCACAAATACACACGTCCTAGTCGATGAAGTAGACACAGTCTTTGACATCCAAAGGTCCCACCACTTTAGCAGAGGTACCCGCCGAAACATCCACCCGCACATTCTCGATGCCTCGATGGAGTTCTATTACCAGCTCATCAATACCGTCGTTGCTGAGGGACTAGTGGAGATTGAAGACACACAAACCATAAAAAATGCGCTCAACCTATCACCCAATCTCTTCGATACACAGGTCAACGAAGCCCTTGCAAAAGCCTTAAGCTCTCCAATAGCATTTAAGGACAACAGAGCCTTCCAAGAATTTCTCAGTCAACAGTCAGATGATGAGCTGCAAATCATTCGTCACTATTTGCTAGGTGGCGACCGCATCCCCGAGATCGCGATGAGTTCCCAAGCAGACACTGACGAGGTAATGAACCTACTTAGCGTCATACGTGAGCAGCTATGTCGGCTATACCCCCTAACCTCTAGCAAAAAGCTCTTCACCCACTACGGCCCACAGCCATTGGACAAGATGCACAATGCTGAAGCAGACTACGCCATACCCTACCACCTAGGTAGGCCAACACTACAGTCCGTCTTCGGCACCGATCTCGAAACCGTCAACTACACCATCCAAATGACACTTCACAACGGTATTCGACGCGAGCTCATTGTCTCCAAGCTACAGCGACTACGTGCCCAGATGAAGGCAGAGACTTTAAACCCCTTCAAGAAAGACGAAGAGCCTAGCGCCGCAGTCGAATTTAGAGAGCTCTGCGGAGATCAGCTAGACCCGTTAAGTTTACAGAGACTTTCTGAAACCGACATCGACACTGTATTTGAACACATCAACAGCGACTGGAAGCTACAACTCCAAGTTCTACGCGAGGCCACGCTCCCTAAGATTCCCGGATTTGATGAGCAGCTCAGCAGCGATGCCCACATCTATGGTGCCCTCTTCGATCACATACAGGCGTTTACGGGCACATTGTGGAACCTTGGAACTTTCCCTGACGCCTTTGCTCACACCTACTCTTCAACAACGCGACCAAACACTCTGCATTTGCTTTGGGATAGCAGCCCACACACTGTAGGAACCATCAATACCGATGACACAGCTCCATTAGCGCAGAAGGTTCAAGACCTCTTTGCTGCGGCGAACATCGATCCCACCTCTATCATCGACGCAGCCGGTCACTTTCGTGAATACTCAAACGAGAGCGTTGCACGCGAGATTGTTGCGCTTGCCAAAGTGCATGCATCTTCACCCTTTGGAGTTATCTACTACGACACTAGTGGCTTGCAATGGGTTCAGCAAAGCAGCTCTGAGCGACCTATACCCATCGCCGAATGCCAGCTCAACCGCGAGCAGCTTCTCGCTTTTTGGGATCAGCAACACACGACAGGCTCGGATTTAAAGGTGAAGTCGGACACCACAGCCGCTGTCACTGTCGGTAAACACAGCATTATGCGCGACCTTCTTCAAGCGGTCTGGCGGCTAAGGCAGCTTGAGCAGGCGCAACACGTGACATTCGTTGTCGATGCGCGCGACGCAGAAGCAATGCGACTGCGCTTACAGGAGCTATCGCAGGATCTTGACACCGACAGCATTACCCTTGCTGACATACTCCTCTACACGGAATACAACCAAATCTGTCAGCAGGGCAAACAAAACTCTCGCACACTACCCTATAAACTTAACGCCATCGCTATACGAAGTGTATTGCCTACACTGCTTTCAAGCGATGTTCCCATCGAGGCGTTGATCTCCCTATATAGCCTAATTAGTCCACTAGTGGAGACATCAACTCCGATGCAACCGCACCAAATATACGGAGGCCACCGTACCCTCGTGTCAAATACGGATTATGTCGAAGACAAAATCAACCGGTTCCTAAACATCCCAGTCGTGTCTTTACCAGATGAAAGACCCTGTATCCCCGACAGTGACGATATGGAGGCGCTGCACAGCGCTCTTCGTGACGCCGCAAGCGATCTCGGCGCCAGGCTTCCGGACACCATTGAGATGCCACAGCATTTCGAAAACGAAATTGCAGTAGAAGTCGAAGCGGAAGAGGAACAAGAGCAGGAACAGGAAGCCGAGGTGGAAGTCGAAAACCAAAAAAATCTAAACGGACGATACGACTCGGAAAAGACGCCTATAGACCGGGCTACGTGGGAGCATCTAACTTATATACACGGCCTAAACTTTTCACCCATAGAGCTCGAAGACGTACGGGCTTTAGATCCGAATAGTTGTCACCACTACTGCATCGGCGATCGACAGCCCGTCTTTGCATTCGCCGACGTTCTGAAGCACCGTGAAGACCTGATGCCTGGGATAGCCCAACGGATCTCGCCGCGCATACTCACCTCGATTAACCTTACACCACTCTACCGCCTAGCTCCTACCGCTCGTCCGTATCTTGCGCTGGAAGAGACCCAAAAGGAGATCTCTCACGTACTTATCGTCGCAGACCGCCAGTCAGAAGAGTTTACGTTAGTATTACTTGATGTGGAAGATGCTTCTTGGTGGGACAATGAGCTACTCAGAGGGCGTCGTCTAGAAGTGTGTGATGGCAATATACCCCTCCCAAATATAGGTCTCTACCAAATCGATACCGGCCTATATAGACGCCTAGATCACGCTTGGGACGTAGATACATTCATTACATCTTCAGAGTTCCTCAACACGATCACCCAGGTAAAGTTCTTCAGCGGCCGCACGCGCTACTCACAAGCCGAATACGAGGTATTAAAAAAGTGGCTGAGTGATCTAAATCCTGCTGTACTTGAAAACGACTTTGTTCAGCGCATCCTAAAGGAGCGCCCCCACTCGAGAGACGCATACCCCAAAAGCGTCCTCAAACGCCTCTTCAACTCCCTACACGACTTGAATAACGAAGCGGCCTTACGAGAGTGTAAAGTAATAGAGGAGCACACTCGAGACATTTCTTAATTCGCTAATGTTTAAATACGCAGATTCCCTATAGCGCGAGCGCAGCGAGGGCCATGGAGTGCGTGCGCTCCGCGCCGCCTTTTTTGCGTCTGTATGTGTCTCACAGGCCTATTTTAGTGTTCGTGACTCCTTGTTTGGATATGCGAACAAACCCAAAGGGCTTTCTGCCGTGCAACGTCACCAGAATAGCTATCGACATACACTTCTGAAGGCACTTTTCATATCTACGAACTCCACAAAGGCGGCGCGGAGCGCACGCTCCATGGCACTCGAGGACTCGCGCTATCGGTGGATATCAT
>JAJFMA010000139.1 GCA_021772415.1 Chlamydiota bacterium | reverse complement strand
GTCTGAGCCTTCAACGGCAGGGGCCACAGCAGGTGGTGCAAAGCCCTCCCTATGATCTCTCCTTTGATCTGCAACGCCTTACTCTTGGTTTCGAGACCAATGGGCAAAGTGTGACGTACGACTCCAACACACCCCAGGGGTCGTCGTTTATGGCTGAAGTCGCCAAAGCTGTCGGGCAGCCAGCTCAAGTTAGTGTCGGTAGTGACCTTACAGTAAATTCCGAGTCCGAAGTGTTTAAGCGCCTCATCACTGATTTGGAGCGCGTCGGCGGATTCCGTCTCAACAACTTAGTTTCGGAGATGTTTCAACATATCTTCGCCATCGCCGGTACTGACCTCAACGTGGGCGACGAGTACAGCCAACGTTTGGCTTTGGGTGCTGACACAAGTGTGCCGATCACCATCACATACAAAATTGTGGGTATCACCAATAAAGAAATTCGGGCTGTCGTTAAGGGTGGCTTTGATGAGGTGGAAATTGACGCTTCAGGCACATCATTAGCCGCTCAAGCTCAAGGACCTAGCACCTTGCGCTTGGTCTGTGATATCGACGGTAAGGCCGTATGGAGTCGTAAAAATGCTCTCGTCTACAAGACGCGTATCGACTACAACTACCGCGGTGATCTGCTGAGCCAAAACCAGCAACTCCCTGTCGTCGTTAACCTACGCCACCAAAATAGCGCACGCGCCATCTAACACATGTTCACAGGATAGACACGCCTGTTCTCTTTGTCTAATTCTATTCAGAGGCCCGAAGAGAGTGTAAAGAAATCGTCGCGCCCTTATGTTTAAGTCATAAGCTTCAAGCAACCAATGATATACACCGATAGCGCGAGTCCTCGAGTGCCATGGAGTGCGTGCGCTCCGCGCCGCCTATTTGGAGTTCGTAGACATGAAAAATGCCTTTGAGGAGTATCTGTGGATGATTGCTTTGGCGACGTGGCACGGCAGAAAGCCCTTTGGGTTTGTTCGCATCTCCAAACAAGGAGTCACGAACCCTAAAATAGGCCTGTGAGGTATATGTAGACGATAAAAGGCGGCGCGGAGCGCACGCACTCCATGGCCCTCGCTGCGCTCGCGCTATAGGGAATCTACGTAGTTAAACATTAGAGAATTAAGAAGTATTTCGAGTTTGCTCCTCTATTTCTCTACACTCTCGAAGGGCCTGCTTATGATACCGCCACCCGGTAGGGTGGGGTGGTATCGGAATTGTCTTTCGAGCCCTGAGAGAGTGTAAAGAAATAGGCGTTGATGATGAAATAGCCATCATCTCACATGGTCTCGCACATTTTCCGGCGGCCTGAAAGGCCAGCGAGATGTATAGCCCCGGGCGTAGCCCGGGGTAAAGGTAAAAACGCGTCCTGAGCGCTGCAGAGAGTGTAAAGAAATAGCGACCAGCTGAGTTCGAAGTGGGGTCAGGCCTGACAAAGTGACACTTCTCAATACCTGTCCCCTGCAAAGCAGCGATGATTTTGGAACAATCCTTGTAATCCCGAACGGGAAGTGTCACTTTATCAGGCCAGACCCCCTGCGCGGCCCTATTTCTTTACACTCTCGCAGGGGCGGCATATGTACGCATTCATCTGCCGCCCTTTTAGGGCTCAAAATCCTATTTGTGCCTACCCCGGGCTACGCCCGGGGCTATACCGGTTGCAGCCCTTCGGGTCTCGGAACAAGTCTTTTCGTGAGATGACTTAACCACTGTGAAGCCAACCTCGTTCATTTCTTTACGCTCTCGCTAGGGGCGGCTTCTGCCCCCAACTCATGCATCCGGGGAAAAGGCGGTTTTTCTTACTTAGCCCTGCTCTCAATTACCATGGACCCAATACTTGCGATGGACTAAGCTTTGGGCTTCCGCGATTAAGCCCCAATGCTATTGATGCTAAAGGTTCTCGATACAGGCGACTCGTCAGCAGCAGACAACATGGCCTGCGATGCCGAGCTATTGGCATCCTTGGAGGCTGACCAAACTCCTATCCTACATCATTATGGTTGGAGCGTTCCATCTCTCACCTATGGCTATTTTGTTTCGCCTTTTGACTACCTAGCTAAAGAAGGCGTCGAAGCCCTTGGCTTGGAGATAGCACGGCGCCCTACGGGAGGGGGATTAATTTTTCACACCTGTGACCTGGCGTTTTCATTTTTGCTCCCCGCTAAGCACCCATGCGTTAGCCTAAATACCATGGAAAATTACGCCTTTGTCAACAGATCCGTAGCACATGCCGTGCGCCGTTTTTTGGGTGAAAACACGTCTGCACAGCTGCTCCCCGAAGCTCCCGCGCCGGTGGATGCTGCATCAGAACGCTTCTGTATGGCACATCCTACACGCTACGACGTGATGCTCGACGGTCGAAAAGTCGGGGGTGCCGCGCAGCGGCGCACTAAGTACGGGTACCTCCACCAAGGCTCCATCTGCCTGACGCTGCCGACTGAGGAATTTCTTGCGCGGATTCTCCTTCCAGGGACGCAGGTAACGGAAGCCATGCAAAACACGAGTATGCCCCTGCTTGGAGCCTCATGCGCAGCTTCTAAGCTAACGGAGGCAAGGCAGCAGCTTCAGCGGCTACTTGCGGAGGAGATGGAAATGAGCGCACAAGAATCACCAGGGGTGTGAATTCCATTGAGACAAAGCGCTGTATTTGGTAGCATTTTTTCTTCGAAAACATAGTGGTGCAATAGCATTTTAGGAGATGGCAGCAGCTTATGCTTCAGTTTTTCCGTAAATATCAGCGTTTCTTTTTTATCTTCACTACCGTCATTATCGTTATATCTTTTTCATTCTTTGGAACATATAGCGCCCTTGATCCTAGTAGTACCCAAGATCGGGTTGCCTTTGTGGCTGTGGATGGCTCCACTATTCATGCTTCCGAGCTTGAGTCGATGGCGATGTTCCTCAACAGCGACCAAGCTGCCTACAAGGCCCTTGGAACGGTGTGGGGAGCCAATTTCCTTAATGATGGAGTCGTCAGCAGTGACTTTTTGAAGTCAGGGCTGATAGACGCCCTGTACGCTTCGTACGGCAGCGAGCTGTCTGACGACTTGAAACAGCGCCTCCACAAAGAGAAATACGCAAGCTTCTATGCGCACCCGCAAGCCTCTTTCGTGAGTGCTGAAGGTGCTTGGGGATATTTTGCTCCTGCTGTTGCCGAAGGGATCGCAGCTCTACGTTCCGCTGATGATGCCACCAGCAACGAGGCTTTTAAAGCTCGGATAGCTCTACTCCTCGCGGAACAGGAATTTCCTCCTTCTGCCCTGCGCCAGATCCTCCAATTCCAGCAACAGCAATACAGTTGGCTGCAGGCCGACCCCAATCTTGGGCGTACTGACCTTAGTCTGTTTGGCTACCACACGGTCGAAGATTGGTTCGGTCCACGTTTTTTGCGTCTTGTTAGTGAGTTCATTATCAACTCCGCGAAAATCGCTGAAAAGAATGGCTATAAAGTTACTATGGCCGAGGCCAAGGCCGACCTACTACATCAGGCAGAAGCAACCTACAAGCTGCTACCTACTAGCGCTTCAGCGCGCACTGGGCGTCCAGCAGCATTTATGCGCGAGCAGCTGCGCCGCATGGGCCTAGATGAATCGCGTGCCGTAAAAATTTGGCAGCAGGTGCTGCTATTTCGTCGGCTCTTCAACGGCGTTGGGGACGCAGTTTTTGTCGACCCCCTCATGTTCTCGCAATATAGCGACTATGCTCTGCAGACCGCTGAAGGTACCTTGTATCAGCTGCCGTCAGCACTACGCCTCGCGGATTTCAGAGCGCTGCAGAAATTCCAAATCTACCTTGCAGCGCTGACAGGGCGCCCTGCAACATCTGCTGATCTTGAGCTGCCTACTAAGGTGCTCGATGTGGACGCTATTGTGGCCAAGTACCCGTCTCTGGCGCAAAAACGCTATGTGGTTGATGTCGCTGAGGCAGATAAGAGGAGCTTGCAAGCTCGTGTTGGAGTGAAGCAAACCTGGGATTGGCAGGTCCAAGACGTCAACTGGAATAGCCTTAAAGAAGAATTCCCTGAGCTTGGTACCTCAAAAGCTGCTGATTCAGAGTCACGCTTTGCCGCCCTTGATGCCCTCGACGCTACAACACGTCAGCGTGTGGACGCGTTTGCACGTGCTAGCATCGTCGATGAGCACCCCGAATGGATTGACGCCGCCCTGAAAGATGCGGCACGGGAACAAAAGGAAATCAGTGTACGCCAAGAAGGTGGACTCTTTCCGTTCCTCGGTGTTGAAGATCGCAATGCTGTCATCGCTCTTCTTGATGGTGTAGCTCTTTCTCAGGACGAAGCCACGCCATCACAGCGTGAGGCCTACAATAAGCTCTATAAATTCAGTGGGGACGACGAGCACTACTACAGTATTATCGTCGTCGAAAGAACACCCACATGGGAAATTCTTACCTTTGAACAGGCGCTCGATGATGAGGCTCTAGACAAGCAAGTCATAGCTGCTTTGGAGCCGTTCTACGTTAAACTACGCCAGGCTGATCCACAGCCCTACCGTAAGGAAGATCAAAGCTGGAAAAGCCTCGAAGAGGTCCGTGACCTCGTTGCAGTGGAATTCTTTAAGCCACTACTACAAGCGATAGAAACGGAGCACCGTCGTGGTGAAAACTCCGATTCTTTAGATCCGCGTCAGGCAGCACAGCACCGTTTTCTCAAGCACATGCGCTCGGCCTTAAGTGCTATTCAACAAGACACTTCGGCTGAGAAGTTATGGCTATACCAAACAAGCTCGTCGTCACCAAGTTTGCTTAAGCAACATCCGTCCTTGACGAATCAATGGCTTCTGAGCAAAAGTACTCATTCTGTCGGTCGAAGCGACGACCGCTCAAATCTTGACCCCGAGAGCATTTTTGCCCTCGAGGACCAAGATTGGACAGCCGTAGGAGCCGGAAGAGGTGGAGACCTTTGGTTTTTTCAACTCTCCAAAAAAGGCCCAGCCAGCGGCAAAGTCGTCGCCAGCCAACAGATGGCACGTGTTCGCGAGCTTCTCGCTGTGGACGCGCGCAAATTGATGGCAAACCACGTTCTCGACAAAATTCGGGACAAAGGCGCCATCGACCTGAGCTATTTGGTAAGAGATCGAGACGGTCAAAGGTCCGATGAGGAGGGCGCCGATGCGACGCAGGGGACGACGCCATAGTCACCTATCGCAGCATTCGTCTGCACCAAAAGATGATGTGAGCAAAGACACCTGGGCCTTTCTGGCTCAGGAAAGCTTACAGCTCGCGCCTATGGGCTTTTTTGCGGTTCAAGGGGAGTGCCGCAGGTATAAAGCTGCCAAAGGACACGGCTTAGACGATCGCTACCTCCTTCCAGGACTTGCGCCTTTGTACGGCAGCGCCAGTTCCTTCGCTTCCGTGGCACTTGCCTGGGACGCAGATGGTGTGCGTGTGGGCGTTAAAGTCTCTGAGCCCATGCAGCAGGCGTTCTTTCCCGAAATTCAACGTGGCGACAGCATCGAATTGTTTTTCGATACCCGCGACGTTAAGACATCGGGTTTTGCTACGCGCTTTTGTCACCATTTCTACTGCCTTCCTAAAGCAGTAGAGGGGCATCAGGCCGGAGAGATCACCCGCTTTCGCACCGAAGACACACACGAGTGGTGCGACCCGAAGCTTCTTAAGGTGCACAGTCACCTTAACAATCGAGGCTACTCAGTGGATCTATTTATCCCGGCAGAATGCCTCCATGGGTATGATCCCGAACACTATAGTCGCCTCGGATTCACATATCGCGTCAACCGCTTCGGGGAAGACCCTCAGTACTTTTCTGTGAGCTCTAGAGACTTTGTCATCGAACAGCAACCTTCCCTATGGAGTAGCTTGAGGTTAGTAGCATGAAAACTGCGCTCTATGATCACCATGTTGCACTCGGTGCGCGTATGGTGGATTTCGCGGGCTGGGAAATGCCTGTCTCTTATCAAGGTGTTGTCGCTGAACATATGGCGGTACGGCAAGCCGCTGGGATTTTCGATGTCTCGCACATGGGACGTATTATCATTAAGGGCCCAGACGCCGAAACTGTTCTCGACTATGCGTCGACTAATGCCATTACCGGCAAAGCCGACGGCACAGCTACCTATGCCGTATGGCCTACCGAGGACGGAGGATGTGTCGACGACACTATCGTCTACCGTCGCTCTGAAGGAGACTATTTCACTGTTGCTAACGCCTCCAACCGCGACAAAGACCTCGCTCACATACGTAAACTCGCCGAAGGGCGCGACGTGGAGATCACCACGGGTTATGACACAGAGGGGATTTTGGCGGTTCAGGGCCCCAACGCCATGGCTGTGGTGCGTGCGGTGTTCCCCGGTGATTGGCGTATTAAGAATTTCCACTTTTCTCCTATGAATTATGCTGGCGTGGAAGTACTGCTGTCCCGTACAGGTTACACAGGATCTGGGGGCTTCGAAATCATTGCCCCCAACAGCGTCGTCGTGAAGTTGTGGGAACATTTGCTAGCCTCGGGACAAGAGCATGGCTTAGTTCCTGTAGGTCTCGGTGCCCGTGACACTTTGCGCTTGGAGTCTGGATACGCCCTATACGGCCACGAGCTTAGTGATACCGTCGCGGCGAACGAGTCTGTGTCATCGTGGACCATCAAATGGAAACACGACTTCCATGGCAGAAAGGCCATGCTGGAACTCGAAGAATCAGGACGTAAGCGGACGCAATATGGCATTGTTCTTCTAGATAAAGGTGTCCCCAGAGAAGGATGCCCTGTCCTAGTAAAAGATCAGGAAGTCGGCGTCGTAACGTCGGGGACATTCTCTCCATGCCTGGACCAAGGAATTGCTGTGATCATGGTTCAGGAATCTCTTGCCGATGGTGATGAAGTATATGTGCAGATTCGCCAGCGCAGGATAAAAGCACAAGTTGTTAAAATGCCCTTTTTCGAAAGCCCTAAGAAGACAAAGGCGGAGGTCTGATGAAGTACACCGAATCACACGAATGGGTGGCCGTAGAAGATAACACCGGGACCGTAGGTGTCACAGAATATGCTCAAAAAGAACTCGGTGACATCGTGTACGTTGAGCTCCCCGAAGTTGGGAAAAAGGTCAGCAAAGGCGACGAAGCTGTTGTTCTTGAGTCGACTAAAGCCGCTGCTGACGCCTATGCCCCCGTGTCTGGGACTATCGTTGCTGTCAACGAAGCGCTTCGCGACGCTCCCGAACAGGTTAATTCGTCTCCTGAAGCGGATGGATGGCTCTACAAATTAGAACTATCTGATCCCTCAGAGCTCGATAGCTTACTTGAGCATGATGCGTACTCGCAGTTGGTGACGTAACGATTTCCCCGGAGTCTTATGGATTATGTAGCGAATAAAAAGCGGCAGGTCGCTGAGATGCTCAAAGCTCTCGGGATCTCTTCTGTTGAAGAACTCTTCAGCGACATCCCTGCGGACCTTAGGGTAGCGCGACCTCAGCATGAGGACGGGGTGTCGGAGTTCGAGGCACAGCAACATTTCGAACGCCTAGGGCAGCGAAATACGCATTTGGCTTTGGATAGCTACCTCGGTGCAGGCGCCTACGAGCATCATGTGCCCGCATTAGTAGGCGCAATATGCAGCAAGTCGGAGTTTCTTACTGCCTACACGCCCTATCAGCCCGAGGCATCTCAAGGGATGCTGCAGGCAATTTTCGAATTCCAGTCTGCAATTTGTGCGCTGACGGGGATGTGTGCTTCCAATGCTTCCGTGTACGATGGCGCTAACGCTTGCGCTGAAGCTGTACTGATGGGGCTGCGAGCAACACGAGGGAAGCGAAAAAAGATCCTGCTCGATGGAGCCCTACACCCACACTATCGCGCCGTCGTCGAGCTATATGTCGGTAGCCTAGATGTTGAAATCGTGGAGCTGCCGCTTTCCAATGACGGTGACTTAGATATGCAGGCTCTCGACAGCCATCTTGACGACAGTGTCGCCACGCTGCTGCTGCAGCGCCCCAATTTTTTTGGAGTCGTCAGCGACGTGGGACCCGTTTTCGCTAAAGCCAGGGAGCTTGGGATCGTCAACATCCTCTGTGCGAATCCGCTAGCTTATGGCATCTACGCCTCTGCAGCCGAGCTTGGCGCTGATATCGCTGTTGGCGACACCCAGCCTTTTGGGGTTGCTACGCAGTATGGAGGTCCCTATGTGGGCTACATGGCGTGCCGGCAGCAATTCGTAAGGCAGATGCCAGGGCGGATTGTAGGGACGACCCAAGACACCGAGGGCCGGCCCGGGTATGTGCTTACGCTGCAAGCCCGAGAGCAGCATATCCGCCGGGAAAAGGCGACCTCAAATATATGCACTAACCAAGCTCTTGCGATGCTTGCAAGCCTCGTGGCGATGATTTGGTACGGTAAAGAAGGTACCCAGAAGCTGGCACTCACTAATTTTCAACGGGCGTCATACCTGCGACAGGCTCTAGCTAAAGTCCCCGGTGTGAAAGTACAGCCTGATCAAATGATTTTTAACGAGTTCGTCGTTACTTTGGATCAGCCCGCAGAGCAGGTTGCTAACGTGTGTCGTGAACTCGGCATAGAACCAGGCCTTCCTCTTGGTCGCTACTGGCCTGACAAGCAGAACGCTCTTCTCGTTGCTGTCACAGAAACAAAGAACCGCCAACAGATAGATCGCTATGTCGACGTGCTGGCAAAGGTCATGGAGATGGAGGTAGTGGCATGAAGAAACGTGAAACTATCTTTTGTAAGTCACAAGAGGGACAGCACGCCTACAGCCTCCCTAAAAGTGATCCGGACTTCGAAAAATTCCAGCCCCCACAAGAAGCACGGCGGGCTCAGGCTCCTTCGCTACCCGAAGTTTCGGAGATGGACCTGATGCGTCACTACTCACAGCTTGCTCAGGATAATATGGGCATCGACACTGCCTTTTATCCTCTGGGCAGCTGTACCATGAAGTTCAACCCACGCCTCAATGAGCTCGTCGCCAACATGCCAGCCTTTGCGCGTACCCACCCGATGGCACATCCCAGCACGGTGCAGGGAAACCTCGAGGTGATGAGCGAACTTGTGCGTATGCTCTGTGAAGTCAGTGGGATGACCGCCGGATCACTATGTCCTAACGCTGGCGCTCAAGGAGAGTTTACAGGCTTGGGGATGATTGCCGCATACCACCGTAGACGCAATCACCACCACCGCACAGAGGTTCTTGTGCCCGATAACGCGCATGGCACCAATCCCGCCACAGCGGCGATGTCTGGCCTTGAAATCGTCCCCATCCGTACTGACGCGACGGGAGACATGGACCTCGATCACCTGAGGGAGATGGTCTCTGACAAGACTGCTGGACTCATGCTCACCAATCCCAATACCTTAGGTCTCTTTAGTCCTAGAATTAAGCAGATAGCGGCGATTGTTCATGAACATGACGCCCTTCTTTACTACGATGGTGCCAACCTTAACCCCATCCTAAACGTCTCGCGCCCAGGAGCAATGGGTTTTGATGTGATGCACATCAACCTCCATAAGACGTTCTCCACACCACACGGTGGAGGTGGCCCAGGCGCTGGTCCCGTACTATGCAATGCACGCCTGGCGGACTTCCTCCCTATCCCTCGCGTTGTAAAAAGAGATGGAGTCTACGATGTCGAGTGGGATAGCGAGACCAGTATAGGTCACATAAGCTCCTTCCATGGTAATTTTGGTGTCTGCCTACGAGCATACGTCTACATTTTGTGCCACGGGCATGCTGGGCTGCGTCGCATCGCGGAAAACGCCGTCCTTAATGCCAACTACCTCAAGCACAAACTAGCCAAGTATTTCACTGTGCCGTTCCCACAGCACTGCATGCATGAGTTCGTGCTGCAGGCCGACAACTACCTGAATAAAGGGGTTAAAGCCCTGGATGTCGCCAAACGCCTACTTGACTATGGCGTTCATGCACCGACGATCTACTTCCCTCTCATCATCAAAGAGTGCATGCTTGTTGAACCCACGGAAACCGAGTCCAAAGCGACTTTGGACCGCTTTGTCGAAATCATCGATGCGATTGTGAAGGAAATAGACGAAAATCCGGAATTGGTAAAAACAGCGCCACACACCTGTCCTGTCACCCGCCTCGATGAGGTCCTCGCAGCAAGACAGCCCCGCCTCAAGCACGACACCTGCTAAGGGAAAGGGGTGCTGGGCGCGAAGCAGCAAGGCACGCCCGGCTCCTTTTCCGCCCGGCCCCTTTTGCATGGGTAAAACTGAAAACTCACCACCGAGCCCACAGAGAAGCCTTGAATGTTGGAGTCTCGCTAAACTTACATGAAAAGAAACGCCAAGACGCTAAGAATCAAAGGCGCAAAGATAGCCTTAACCTCTTTGCGCCTCTGCGTCTTTGCCTCTTTGCGTTTACCTTTTCGCATCACCTACACAGGCCTAATGT
>JAJFMA010000138.1 GCA_021772415.1 Chlamydiota bacterium | reverse complement strand
CGCTGGAGAGCTGTCCGGAGGCCAACGCCGCCGCCTAGAAATCACGCGTGCTCTGGCCACTAATCCATCGTGCCTGCTGCTTGACGAGCCCTTCGCTAACATCGACCCCATCGCCGTTCAAGATGTGAAGGAAATCATTCGGCATCTGGCCAAACGCGACATCAGTGTCCTTATCACGGACCACAATGCCCGCGAGATCTTCTCTGTCGTCGACAGAAGTTACCTCGTGCGCGCTGGCAGTGTGATGGCTGCTGGAGGCGTCAACGAACTCATCAACAACGCCGACGTCCGCCGCACATATCTTGGTGACGATTTCTCGATGTAGCTTTGAGCCGCCCTAGTTCTTCCTGTGGATTTCGTCTTCGGTGAAGAAGAAGGCGATTTCTGCTGAAGCGGTCTCACGGGCGTCGGAGCCATGTACGGAGTTTTCACCTTTAGACTTAGCAAAATCGGCTCTAATGGTACCGGGAGCGGCATTAGCAGGATCGGTGTCGCCCATGACAGTGCGGTAACGTGGGACGGCGTCATCTCCGTATAACACCATGACCACAACAGGTGAACGCGTCATGAATGTCACCAGTTCATCAAAGAATGGTCGGTCTTTATGGATGCCATAGAATTGCGACGCCTGCTCATTACTAAGTTGCAGCATCTTGATGGCGGCAACTTGTAAGCCACTGTCTTCAATGCGCTCGATGATGGCTCCGACGTTGTTATCTTCCACAGCATTGGGCTTGATGATAGAAAATGTGTAATCACCAGCGGCGGCGATATCTTTGGGAGCCTGCTTAGTGTCTCCACAAGACACAAGGCAGGCTACAGCACAAAGGCCCAAAGCAATTTTTGCTAAAGATTTAAACACAAGTACACCTCATTTATAGATACGTTTACGCGGTCTCGACTTGAATTCGGCCGTCGCGAGTAAGAAAGTTTTCGAGTAGTAGCATGCCACAACGTGTGAGTACGCTCTCAGGATGAAACTGCACTCCCTCTACTCCAGTAGCTTTGTGACGAATCCCCATGATTTCGCCGTCGTCGGATGTGGCGGTCACCTCTAAATCTTCCGGGAGACTACTCGGATCCAAGACAAGTGAATGATAGCGAGTGGCCTCGAAGGGATTGGGTAGACCGGAAAACACGCCGCCCCCTTCGTGATGAATAAGGCTGGTCTTCCCATGACGGGGAGTACGAGCCCGCACGACGCGGGCTCCATGGACTTCTCCGAGACACTGGTGGCCTAAGCACACGCCCAAAACGGGGATGTCCCCGCCGAAATGGCAGATGAGCTCGGCACAGACCCCCACACCTCGGGGGCTTCCAGGTCCAGGGCCTATCACAAGGGCGTCTATACTCAGAGACGCCGCTTCGTGTAGTGTGAGCTGTTGGCTGCATCGCACGTCTACAGATACCCCTAACATCCTGAAGCACTGCACCAGGTTGTAGCTAAAGGAGTCGCGGTTGTCGACAAAAAGCAAAGTCACGCTAGCACGCCATCATTGTGATAAGTTGTCGATTTGCCTACTTATAGCAGCGGTTACAGACCTGGCCATCTTGGAAAAAGAAGGCAATTTCGTTCTTCGCTGTGTCTTCAGCATCAGAGCCATGTACGGTATTCACGCCTATGCTCTCGCCGAAATCCGCACGGATGGTACCCGGAGCCGCTTCTGCTGGGTTGGTAGCACCCATGATTTCACGGTTGCGGGCGATAGCATTTTCGCCTTCTAGCGTCATGATAAAGACTGGACCAGAAGTGATATACTCAACAAGCTCACCAAAGAAAGGGCGCTCTTTGTGTACAGCGTAGAATCCCTCGGCTTCGGCTTTAGTCAGGTGCTGCATTCTTGCCGCCACAACTGTAAGTCCTTGGCTTTCAAAACGCGAAACAATGGCGCCAATGTTATTATTGTGAACTGCTTCGGGTTTAATAATTGAAAGTGTTCTCTGTGTCGCCATAAAAGTGCTATCTCCTATCGTGTAGAATGTTAAGTAGGAGAGTATACCGGACAGATGATTATCCTTCCATTGGTAAGGAAACACAAAAATGGAGTTGGTCAGTAATTATTTCGACCCCCTCGAGGGTGTCAAACAACCTCAGAATTAGTCACGACGCCTCTATATTCATTCTCATGAGGCCCGGAGGGCTGTAAGTGCGACACGTGTTTCGCATGGATGTGTCGCTCTTACAGCGCTCAGAGTGTATTTTGGATCTTCCCCGGGTTTTACCCGGGGCTATACAGGTTGTCAGCCCTTCGGGCCTCAGGAAGGATTTCTTTCCAAGATAAATAGGCGGCTGCGAAGCCTACCCCGTCCATTTCTTTACAGTCTCGTAAGGCTGGCTCATGCCTCACAGCGCTCGTGCAAGAAGGAGTCAACACCGATGGCTGTAGTGATTATATCGGTCTAAACACACTGCCAAAATCAACAAGTCTACCTTCCGTGGAATGTGACTGGCTACTTGGGTCTTGAACAAACTTAAATAGAGTGTTAAGTGCACACACACCCATAGAAACCGCGCTGAGCACATGCAAATCCGATCTCTACCTAGCCTCATTTCGCCTTAGGCTTACCCATTGATAACGCCCAACGCCCCTCCTCATCAGGTAACTCGGGCACATGAGCTCGGAGCATTAAACGTACTCCTGGAGCCCCTCGCGTAGGAGTTCGACCCTGTAGCCTTTCCTGTTGTGTCATAACACCCGTCTTGAATCTACTCATCAGAGCAAGACGGCCTCCAATATTAAGCGTGCCATCGTCATTTTTTGCTGGGTTATTTTCACCTGAGTTAGTGGCCTCCTGGATGACCCTATCGAATTGAGGGACCACAGCTTTACCTTTTGCCGCCAGACTATCAACGGCCGCACGGTATGCTTTGGTTGCTGGGGTCGAACTACCTATAACAGACATCAACCGCGCCGATTTTTCTTTCTTCGAGCCACTTGTACGCTGCCAATCTCTAAGCCTAGTCACAGAACCCTTATTGACTGAAGCGATGATAGCTGATGAGAGTTGGAGATTACCCTCTTTGTAAGCGCGATCCGCGACGTCTATTGCCCGTGAAATCACCTTACGAGTTTGACTACCGGCGGGCGCATTAAGAATTTCACATTCGATGGCATCACCTATTTGTTGTCCTGTAAGCTTCATGCGATTGGTTGTAGGTTTGCTATCTCCATCGAATTCCGCAAGATCGACATCGCCATAGTCAGCTTCGAGAACCGAAGCCAGATCTCGATAGTTATCGCCCACGCTACCCGACAAAATCGAAAACGCTGGGCATGCATCTCTGGCTGCATCCATTAGGCCTAGAAGCGGTTGTTCGGTAGGTTCAAACCCATTCGCGATTGCGCCATCAATCAACCGTCCCGCTGTCTCGAGAGCCTCAGGACTGGCGTCACCACCTTTAAGTTTGTCAGTCATCTCCTGGACCCCAACCGCAATCTCATCGTCCGATGGTGGCTCAGGTAGTTTCAGCACATTCTCCATAAGCTTGCGACCCGAGCTAGCCACACCTTGATGGTTTAGTTTATGCCGTGAACGCCCCACTAAATTAACATCTTTTCCAAGGTCGCTGAGCACCTGTTTGAACTCTGCTCGTGAGGGATGGTTTCCACTACCTGGAGCGGGAATGGCTGTTCCGGCCTGCACTAAGTCCATACCAAATTTAGCGATATTCGATGCCATCGCTTGCTTCTGCTCGAGCGTAAGATCGTCGCGTTTCATAAGACCTTGCACAATGACATCGAGCTCCCCGAGAATTTCGAACGTAGGACCGGACATCCGCCCCCCAACGATCATCATGTCGTAAGTGCGCTGGTCAAGCTCCCCACTTGCAATGCCATCGACCATTGCATCAATGGACATAGGGGGGTAATCCCCTCCAACCGACACCTCAGGTTGCAGGTCTAACGTTCGCGAGTCAGGGCTATATCGAATTCCCCCCAGTGCCACTCCGGCGCTCAGCTGCATCGACTTAATCTCTTTTTGCGCTGCAACATCATCTTTAAGACCTTTGAATTCCTCTAAATCGGCCAAACCGTAGGCCACGGGTGTTATGTCGATTGTTTCTCCATCTTCAGTGCTCACTTTCGCTACATTGGACTCAGCCGCACTACGACATACCCCCGCCATATATTTCAAAGCGGCGTGCTTTTCAGATGTCGGCACATGCTTACCCCTTTGTTCTGCTGTCAACACCCCATTCCTAAATCTGGGCTTATGAGTCCCCGCCTTACACTTGCTGACAACGTCAGCTACAGTAATAATATCCGCAGCCAAATGGCGATCACCTTCATTCAATTTAGCTGGCTTTGGCGGTGGGGCGCTGTGGAGGACTTGAACTTCCACGTCGCTGTCGGTCGATGACGTGCCGTCATCACTGTCACTAAGGACACCATCGACACCTTCAAACATCTGCAGCTCATCCGCCTCAATGATTTCTTTAGCGCGAACGCGCCCAAGATCGCGTCCACCATCGATCGCGGCTGTATATTTCGCATCCAAATCCTGTTTTTCATCATTACTTTCAGCTTTTTCACGTAGATCGCCGAAGGCCCGTTCAGCGCCCCCTAGCGCTTGCTTAGCTGCTTCAAGATCTCCTTCTGTTTGCTCTGAGGGACGTGTGTCATGAAGAGCCGAAGCAGTCTCTAGGTTCGCTGCTGCTTCTTTCAAGTCGCGGACAGCGCCGCCAATTTCGATCTCTCGTGCATC
>JAJFMA010000137.1 GCA_021772415.1 Chlamydiota bacterium | reverse complement strand
TCCAAGTAAGTACACTGCGCCAGTGCGTGCCGAGCGCAACACGTCAAGGCGCAGCACGCGGGGAAGTAGCCAGCAAGAGCTGCCCGAGGGCTTTGCACGTAGGGCCACGCAATCTGCTGATACATTCAGTGAAGGGGATGTGGTCTTTCATCCGCAGTTTGGTATCGGAACGGTCAAGAGTGCCTATGACGGTAGCGCCGGGCTGACGTATAAGGTTGTGTTTGCTAAGGACAAGCAAGAGCGTAGTCTTGTGGCGAAGTTCGCCGGCTTAAGCCTCCTTAAAAAGTAGTGTTGAGTGAGGGCACGAGACTTAGGTAGCACACAACAGAATTTACCGCCGACCACGCAGACGAGGACGCCGACGGGTCTTATGTTGTTTTTAGATCTATCCATTAACGTTGAGTGCGGGCATGAGACTTAGGTAGCACACAACAGAATTTACCGCAGACCACGCCGACGAGGACCGGACAGTCGCCGACGGGTTTTGTGTTGTGTTTAGATCTATCCATTAACGTTTAGTGTGGAAGCTAGCTCATAACATTTATGGAAATGTTGCTATTTCAGCGCTATGAAGTAGACGTATTTCATACTCGTGGCGCTGATGTTTGCGGGAGTGCGAACGATTCCGATGTCCGCCGTGCAGCGGGGGGAATTGGTCGTTCGCACTGGCTGATTAAGGAGGTGGATATCGAACAAATCTATAGACACATAAGACCCGTCTGCGTCTTGTCTGCGTCCTCGTCTGCGTGGTCTGCGTTAAATTTTGACGTACGCTAAACTCACCACATGCTGGTAAATGATGTTCTTCCCTAACGCTTGGGCCTTACTTGATGAGGGCTTCTAAGCTTCTCGTCAACCCAGTGATGTAGTCGCGGAAGTTGTAGTGCTTAGCAACGTAATCCTGTGCTTTTTGGCCAAGATCCCGCGCGTCGTCTTTGTGGGTAAGAAGATACTCAATCCTGTCTCCCATGGCCTTCTCATCCATCCATGGAATGAGATAGCCAGTCTCGCCGTCTTTAAGCCAGTCGCTGATACCTCCCGAGTCAAATCCTACAACGGGAAGAGCGTAGCGCATAAACTCAATACCTACAGCACCAAAGGGCTCTGGCCAAACCGAGGGGACGATTGCAGCGGTCGCTCGGCGATAGTATTCTTGTAGCTGTTCATGTGGGATGTACCCCTCGAAGCTCACCTGATCTTTGAGGCCTAACGACTGTGCGAGATCTTCGCAGTAACTTCGGTGTGAGCCGTCACCAAGCACAATAAGCTTGAAATGGGTCTTCGCGTGTGTGAGAGCTCGCAATAGACAGTCGAGGCCTTTGCCTCGGATGATCTGTCCCGCAAAAACTAGAATGTTGTCGTCATCGAATGATGGAGACGGAGGTGTTGTAGCAAGGTCCTGAGGCACAGGAGGATGTATCTGGATTCTCTCTTCTGGATAACCCTGCTTAATCAGTTCATCACGCATGTAGTGGGTGGCAACAAAGAAGGCGCCTAGTTTGCGGTCGGCTGCTAGTTGACGTTGCGTTTCTCTATAGCTCACCCAACTTACGCCGTAGGGGCCTTTGCTGCGATCTCGCTGCACGTTTGCCAAGCAGGGGAATATGCAGCAGGGGCCCGCTTTGCGGGTGCATATCTTGCGGGACAAGGGAAAGTACTTGTAGTTGCGCATACAGTAGGTTTCGTGGTCGTGTGTCATGCGTACTATGGGAGTGTTATATGTCATAAGTGTCTCAAGTACAGTAGGAGATGCGCACTTGTGCAAGTAGACGAGGTCTGGGCTGCTGTCTTGAAGAATTTCACTAGTACGGACAGCGATGGCACGTTCATCTCCTTCAAAATCTATCTGATACGAAGAATGAAAGGGCTTTCCAAAGCTGTCCGTATCCTTGGAAGTTTTGTGCCAGTAGGCGATGTCTATATCGAAGCTCTTGGAGAGCCAAGGTGTTGTAGCGCAGATATTTTGTTCCGCTCCACCGTAGCGTCCGAACTTCTCATGAATTAGCAGTATTTTCTTTTTAGCCATTGCTCAGGGTTGTAGCAGATTTACCACTGTGTTTCAAATGATGTGTGCGCTAGGATGCACATCAAAGGTCACTATGTCGTTGGAGTCGTAAATTGCAGGGTACAACTGGAATGAAGCGTAGCGTCTTCTTGCTTGTTGGTGGTGTCTTCGTCTCTTTGATGTGTATCCTAGGGCCGGCGATACTGGGTGATATCCATCGCGTATCCTTCAGTGATTTCGTGTTGTTTGCCTTTCTCTTTGGCCTTGCCGGCTTTGTCCCTAGGGTCGTGAGGCGTAAGGTGTTTTTTGGCAGTGCCAACACATGGCATCAGGCTTTTTCGTTCGAGACGATTTTTCAAAGCGCTCCATTGGTCTATCCTACCGATTCTTTTGAAGATTTCGAAACAGCATTTATCCACAGAGAAACAGGTATAGACGACTGTCGCACCTCGGCATGGCAGTTTTTGCGCTATACCATCAGGGTTCTAAGTCCACTAGTGATGCTAGCGGTTTTGGGGCTGCTAGTTGCGTCTCCCGCCTTCAGTGTCGTTGCCACTCTAGTCGTCGCAGGGGGGCTCCTCTATCAGCTACGCGTTTTTGGCCTGAGGTTTGACTACAGCATACGCCGTTACCTTACTGGGGTGTTTCTTGGTTGCTTAGCCTATATCGCCGAAGGGATGGTGCTTGCGAGCGCATTGCAAGCTTATATTCCCCAAGTGCCACTGTGGCAGGGGTTTAGTCTTTTTATGCTGCTTAGTATAGCTATGCGGAGTTCTATAGTACCCTTTGGCTTCGGGGTTCTGGAACTCGCCTTCCTCGCCTTTGCAGCGCTTGCCTCAATGAATATAGGAGTGGAGACAGTCCACGCCTATCGTATCGTTGTTTCGGCTCCTTTGCTTCTTGCAGGACTATTCTATTTGCCTCGCTATAAGCTCTCTATCTTTGACCTCGACCACCCCTCGCTTGTATCGCAGATGCGTAGAGTGTGGATGCCTGGGCATCGCCCATCTGTGGGTGCCGATGGTGTGACGTTGTCTATCGTCATCCCCGCGTATAATGAATGCGAAAGGCTTCCTGTATTTCTTCCCTTAGCCTTAGAGTATTGTGCGCAGCTACCCTACGGTAGCGAAATCATAGTTTCCGACGACGGGAGTACCGACGCTACAGTGGAATATGTGTCTGTTTTGCAAAAGAGCTATCCGGCTTTGCGCCTTCTAAAGTCTACAATGAACATGGGTAAGGGAGCGGCGGTCAAAAGAGGAGTGCTTGCCAGTCGTGGAGCTTACATCCTATTCGCCGATGCCGATGGAGCAACTCCTATTCAAGAAGTTGATCGCCTTGTAGAGGCTCTTAAGCAGGGGTGGGAGATCGCGATCGCATCCCGCCGCCTAAGTACTAGCAATGTCGATCGCACACGATATCGCGGGTTGTTGGGTTCGCTGTTTTATCGTATTACCAATCTATTGGCCGTTCCTGGAGTTGCTGATACTCAGTGCGGCTTTAAACTCTTTACTCGGAATTCCGCGCAACGACTCTTTGAGATGATCGAAGAGAGTGGTTGGGCCTTCGATGTGGAACTGCTCTTTCTAGCACAAAAGTACGGGATGTCTGTAACAGAAGTTCCTGTGTCATGGAAGGCTGTGGATGGTTCTAAGGTTCATCCTGTCTACGATGCCTTACGCATGCTTGTTTCACTATCTAGAATCCGTCGGCGCTGGGCTGGAATCCCTGTAGAGTCTGGTGTCAACTATTCGATGATCACGCACTGCCTATGGGATGGACAGCTAACTAGCCTAGGAGGGGAGTCTGCTGAGTCGGACCCTCTGAGGAGCCTGCTTGGGTCGCGCATCGCGAATGTTCAGGTACTGAGCGACTCCGATGCCCAAAAGGATATGCACAAGCATATACACGGGAGTGGCGCGGTACGTGAACTGGAACCACAGCTGCGGAAGTAGGAACACTACCGCGAGGTTGACTCCCATTATAGTGCAAAAGTTCGCTTCATCCGACTCATGTATTCTTTGCCGGAAAGTAGCCCATCCAATTTGAATGTACCGTAGCCAGTACATCACAAACGCTGCTAGGCCTAAGTAGCCGACTTCTGCCATCGTTAGGTAGAAACTGTTGTGCGCGAAGTTCCCTACTTCTGCCTGAGACAGTGCTGCGTACCTGAGCATCGACCATGCTGAGAAGTTCCCCATTCCTACGCCTAAAATGAAGTCGCGTGCCATCATCTTCGCTTCGTTATTCAACAAGGTTCGCTGTGTGAGACTAGCAGCAGTAGGGTTCAGCTGGGTAAATCGCTCCAAAAGGGCGTCAGCGGACTTAAGGCCTATTGCGGCGACGGCAAGGCATCCGAGGAAGATAAAGAACAGGTTTTTCATGTCCAGGTATCGCAAGAGCAGTATGGGCGTGCCTACGATACACATCAAGCCAAAGGCCGCCAATGCAGTACGGCTGATTGTCAAAATAATGCATACCAACGCACAGAGGATAAGCATCCAATAGACGGCACTTTTGAATATGTTTTTCGTGGCAAAAGCCCAGGGTAGTATGAAGGCTCCCATCAACCCCACAAAGGTGTTGAAGTTATTGTAGTGACCGATACCCGCGCTAACTCTGTGGATGCCCATCCCGTAGCGGAGGAATAGTGATTTCGCCGTGAAGTACATCAGCAAAACACTAAAGATAAAAACAACAATACGTATGGCTTTGGCATCTCGAGCAAAGTTGGCAGTTACCCAAAAAACGAGTAGACCTCGCAACAGCTTACTGATTTCGTATAGGGGATACATGTTGAGTTCTAGTACACGCGTCATCCCAAGGGTGAACTGGAGCTTAGGGTGTGTAGCAAGGGGGTTGGCAACGGAACCTTCAACCAGCATCCAGGACATTATAGCGACTAGAATGAATGCTAGCTGGGGCAGTGTCGTCGGGGGGATGCTGTGAATTTGACGGTTTCTTGATGTTCGGATGAGATACAGGAACAAAACTATTGAGCAGAGATCGACGAGGTGAACTTCGATTCCACGGGTGGCCATCTTATAGGTAGGCTGAGTAAAAAAGGTGATGCTGAAGGCGTCAGGCCATGTTAAGGACCAGATCATCAGGCCAAAGATGAAATAGGCGAACGGCTTATATAGTCGGCAACTCGAGTAGCCGTACAAAATGAAAATAATCGAGCCTATCCAGAAGGCAAGGGTCTTGTAGATCATCATGTGACTGTCCTTGTATCAAAAACACGGTGTACACCAAAAAAAACTTTGTCGCAATCCTAAGCAGAGACTGCCTATGCGGGATACGGGAGTGGTAACGGATTTTGCAGGGAAACCAGGAGTACCAGGACAGACAAAAGGAGGCAAGGGCCCTCCTCTTCTGTTCATCCTGGTAATCCTGGTTTCTTGCTCCGTTATCGTGACTGCGTCTACGTGCTTGGCAGTTGCGCTGAGGTGTTGTTGTGGCTATAGTGACCGAAAATGATGGAGACGAAGATGGCGATGCCTGGGGATCAGGAGACGAGTCAAATTGGAACACAAGCTGCACGCTACGGCGCTGTGGGGATTATTAACACCGCCATTGATTTTGCTGTCACCAACTTGCTCGTGTGGATGACCGGTGTGATGCGTCCTATGGCGCTCTTTGTGATATCTCTGATTGCGTGTTCTGTGGCGACACTTAACAGCTACTGGATGAATAGCCGGTGGACTTTTGCGCGTGCGCATAGAAAACCCTCCAACAATGTGCTGGCGCATTTCTTTGGGGTTACCCTATTTGCAATGCTAGTCAACACCTCGGTGTTTCTATTTGCCTTTCAGCAGATTCAGGAGAACTTGTCTCTAGCGCCTATGCTCGCTCTAAACATCGCTAAGTGCGTGGGAGTAGCTTCAGCGGTCGTCGTGGCTTTTTTGGGTATGCGCATCAGCGTTTTTCGTCCTGCTAGAATCGAGGGGTTTCGTGACAGGTTTCGCTTCGAAAGCCTAGGGGGATCTTGGAGCTTTCCCGTGCAGATGTGGGTCATTCTTTTAGGCGCGGTCATTGCTAGGGCAATATATCTATCCCTGACGACTTCTGTACGAGGTGATGCGGTTAACTACGGATGGATCGCGAGTTATATATCCGAGGGGCGTTGGGAGCAGATCGACAAAGGGTGGTATAACCCTTTCTGCTACTGGCAGGCTCTTTTCTATTTGATGGGATTCGGCAATATTTCTGCAGCGATCGCCTCGTCTCTAATACCTGGGGTGCTACTGGTTGTCCCTGTCACGTGGTTGGCAAGACACCTTTACGGAGAAAGGGTTGCGTGGCTTGCTGGTGGAATCACTGCCTTTCATCCACGTCTTGTGGAGTATTCCTGCAATGGCTACTCCGAGTCCTTCTACTTGCTCGCCCTTACCGTTGCTGTAGTGATATGGACTGTGAGCTTACAAAAACAAATTCGCCACATCGCCCTTGTTGCCGCCGGCGCTCTCATCGGGCTCTATTTTGGAGTGCGTAACGAAGCCATAGCATTTCTCGCCCTTTGCCTCACAGGCACCTGGGCAGTTCTTTGGTGGCAACGAAGGAATCCTGAGCCCTTACAGCGCTCACTTTGGGAGCTCGCTCCCTGGAGATCGACAGCATCGATTATTCTGGGCTTCGCGCTGTTTTGTGGCCTCTATTGCGGTGTATCACAAGCCTATCTTGGGCACTCGGGCATCTTTAAGCGTACCTCTGTCTTGGCAAAAAGGTACTCAGAGGCTCTGGATCCCATGGAATCCGCTAGAGAAGTCTATGGAAGCAAGCGCCTTAAAGAGGGCGAGAGCTGGAGCCAAGAGCTTTCGCTCGAGCAGATAGGCTATCTTATCGAGAGACTGCCTAGAAATATGTTGCTTACACTTAAGACTTTACCGGGGGTTCTCCTTTCACCCCTATGGCTCTTCGCGTTGCTTCTTCCCCTGTTTGCTCACGTGGGATCACGCACGCGTTGGATCCAATGGCCGCTGATAGCGATGCTCGTGTTTCCCTTTTGTGTCTATCCACTACTTCATTTGGAGCCACGTTACCTGCTTGCAGTCTTGGTTCCCATTCATATTTTTGGCGCCGCCGGGCTTGTGGCGTTCTGCTGCTTTGTGGGCGATAGGGGTATGCGGGCCCTGCTCTTTCCCGTTGCCACAACGGGGCTTCTTGCAAGCTCACTGCTTATCGTGGGATGGAGAGGCTATCAACTTGAACGACGCTATCAAGTGAACCGCGATTTGGCTGAGTGGATTTCTGTTCATGTGGGCGACAACGACAAGCTTATTGGATGTGGGTATGGGTTCGTCTCTACGACGGGGTTTCTCGCCAAACGACAGACAGTGAGTCGACTATGGGACGATAACCCCGGGAACATCGTCGATTTCGTGCGCGAAAATAAACAAAAATGGCTTGTGCTCTACGAATCGTTTCTCCGCACTTCTAACCCAGAACTACTGCCAACGCTTGAAGGTGGGGTTCCAGGGATGGAGCTGGCTTTCGAAGCACTAGATCACAATCAACAGCGCGTACAGGTCTATAGACTCAAAGATTCACGTGTTGCTGAGATCGACGAAGAGGCGAAGCCAATTAGAGGAAATAAATAAAAAATTTATCCGTATGTAGTTTAATGTTTGCATACAAAGGCGAAACATGACATCTAATTGGTTTTGAGCTGATTGTTGGGACGCCTTGAGCGTAAGGCACGCAGATCCACTATACTCGCGACCCTATAGCAGCGTGCACAGAGATCGAATGTGAGGGAAACCATGTCAGAACGGAATGACGGAGTTAACACTAGCCTGGGTGAAGAGCTTCCTCCCATTGTCACTTCTGGGGGCTTAGAAGACTTAGCGCGTAGAATGGATCTCGGTAAGATCTACCGAGGTATTCTACGTAGAATGTGGCTAGTTATCTTGGTGTCGATTCTATCGGCCGTGGGTAGTGGCTATGTTGGGCATCGCTTCGCTCGCCAGCAAATCGCTGAAGCCTATGTGATGTATGAGCTTGAAGCGCCCAAATTCTTGCCGGGAGGCTACCCTTTAGGTCACTTCACTATGGCTTCTGCCGTAGAATTGATCACTCTGCCTTCACACCTAAATGCCGTTAGGTCGATTTTGGGGCTCGAGTACACCGAGAAAGAACTTCTCGATATGATCGAGGTCTTGCCTCCACTTAGCGACTCCAACTTGATTAACATTACCGTTACTACTGATAACGCAAGTCTGTCCGTCGATATCGCGAATACCCTGGCATCTGTTGTAGTGAAAAACGCTCAGGATTTCGCCCGTCGCCAGCTTAAAGTGGCTTTTGACTACTACAACAACCAGTCACAAGCGCTGGAAAAAATGATTACTAAAAAAGTCGAAGAGATCTCGACTTTCAGACGTGACCACTCCTTCTTCGACTTGAACCCCGAAGGAGCCTTCGCAATCAAAGGGCTCCTGGACTCGGAGTTTAGGCTTACAGAAGCCGAACAGAATTATAACAGCCTCCTTATTCAATACGAAAACTTGCGTCGTGAAGCCGTTAAGATGCCGGATCAGGTCGTCAAGTTTTCGATGGAAGACAGCCCTATACGTCGACGCCTTAACCAGGCTGAGTTAGCTCTCATTGAAGCGCGCACCCGATATGCCTCGGGTAACCCAAAGATTAAGGTTCTTGAAGCTGAAGTTAGTGAACTGCACAAAATGCTACAGGCTCCTCAGAAAGAAGGCGAAAGTGGCAATAACACCTACCAGCAGTTCGAGAAAAATCCGGTTAAGACCACGATGAATCTTGAGCTCGTCAATCTTCGTGGACGCCTACGATCGGCTCAGAAGCTTAAAGAAGATCTCACCGTCTCCCTGGCGGAGCGCGAAAAGGAGATGGACAATCTGCCGGCTGAGGAGATGGAGTTCACCAGGCTCCTAAGCGAGAAGCTGCGCTATGAGGAAGAACTTAAGACTACCGAAGTCGTCATGAAAGCTGCTGAAATGATGCTCAAGGTCGGGAAAGGCGACTTGGAGCTTTACCTTAGTGCGACTAAAGCCAGCCCTAAAGAATCACTGCTTCTTGACCTGCTCCCTCTTATTGGATTCATCTTCGGTATCATGTTCGGTCTTTCGATAGCTGGATTTTTGGAGATCGTTGATCCAAAAATTCGCACAGCCCGCGAAGCCAATAAGACCTACAATTTACCCTGCGTTCTGACAATCCCGGAAATGAAGCTCTTTAATCGCAAGACCGCAGAAAAGCGCCTCATCTATTTCATACGCTACATCTATGAGGCGCTTGAGATGCGTCTTGGTGACCGCAGCCCTGTTACCGTCGCGCTAGCGAGTTCCATTTCTGGCGAGGGAAAAAGTACTCTTGCGTACTTCCTTGGCAGCTACTACAGGAAAATTGGACGCAAGGTTGTCATACTTGAATTCGATCCAGGTAGCCACCCCTTCTTTGAAGACGATGAAGTGGCTCCTAAGGTTATCGAGGAGTATCTGCGCCGCGAGGCAACACTTGATGAAATCGTCTATACCGGCGAAACGCTGTCCCGAGTCAAAGGTGGTGGTGACTTTGGTATGAAAGAACTGATTAAGTCGCCTGTGATGAAAGAGCTTATGACAGAATTGCGCAGTCGCTTTGATGTCGTTATCATCGATGTGCCCGGTATTGTTGAAGAGGACTACGCCTTCAACCTAATGGAATTTGCCGACGATTCCATCTTTGTTGTGGGCTCCTCAAAAGTGAATAGAGACCACGTTGATAGTAGCCTCCAGGAGTGTGATTTCCACGGAATACGTCCCCTGGGGATAGTGCTCAACCGCGCGTTGAAGATCTTTATCGACGATGTAAGAATTCAAGCCGAGAGTAAAAAATCGCGCTCTAGACTACGGGAGAGGCTCTTTTCCTGGATCTCCAGGGACTGAGTATTGCAAAACCAAGATATGTGAGCTAGCTACGATGATGATCGCCACACACGTCAAATACTTGTGCAAACGCTATAGTAGATCCACTGTACGCTTACTCACGGTTCTGTGGTTGATGAGCGCAAGCCTCGTGGTTTGCAGCGGATGTTCCGTACGAAAAAGTGGCTGTTGCACATACCGCGTTTGCTGTGATAGCTGCCTGTGCAAATGCAGTGGGCGGCGCCCTCCAGTCATGGTAAATTATCCTCCGGTTATCATCGATTACGCTCCTGATGAATGCGGCACTAACAAGAGGATGACGGAATCTGCAAATATTCCTCCTGAGTACCTCGATCCAAGGCGTGTGCAGCCTGAGCCCTACCGCATCACAAAGGGCGATGTTCTGGAGGTCTCCGTTTTCACACCTGAGGAAAATTTCTCTTCTGAGGTCGTTGTAGCGCCAGACGGCATGGTGTACATGTTGCATTTGGACGGAATCGTCGCAGAGGGGCGCACACCCGATGATTTGGCGTCAGATATTGAAGATGGTATAGGCGAAGTTCTCGCTGCCCCAAGTGTTGCTGTGGTTCCTCGTGTTAAGGCTGGGGACTACTATATGATCTTAGGTAAAGTTGTGCAGCCGGGTGTGTACCCGCTTCGCAATGCCGTAGATTTGCGACAGGCAATAGGTCAGGCAGGAGGTATCTTAGAGGGAGGCTACCGTGGATCAACGATTACAGTAGCGAACTTACGTGAGTCTTTTGTCGTACGTGATGGTGAACGTTTAAATATCGATTTCGCGGACCTTATCCATGAAGGGCGTGAAGATCAAAACATCTATCTACAGCCCGGTGACTACGTCTACATTGCTTCCGGGTTGGACCAAGAAATCTATCTCTTGGGGTCCATAGGTGGACGCGCGATGCCCTACAAGGACGGCCTAACACTTATTGGTGCACTGACACCTTCATACGGGGTCGTTAGTACCGATCCTTATTCAAGAGGTAACTGGAAGGATGTGCTTATCATTCGCGGGTCTTTGGATTGTCCGTGTGTGATTCGTGCTGACTTTACTAACATGTTGTCGGGAGACGCCAAAGACATCTACCTGCAACCCGGAGACATTGTCTATGTGCCCAATCAGACAATGCGCTTTGGTAGAGCACTTGTACGCCTAGCGATTGATTCTTTTGTCTCGGCCTTTATCAGCTCGGCGGCGACACACCATGTACACAGATTATTGGATTGACGGAGTAAGTGAATCATGAGATCGACAGCAAAAAGCCTGATGTCTTGGAGCGTAGCGTGCACTAGTGTGCTGTGGATCGCCTTTGCTTCTACACTCCTTCAAGCTGGCGATCAGGACATCTTTTTGCCAACGCTTCCGTCCGCTGATTTACGTAAGGATGGTATCGTTGAACCTAACGTTCTGCGCCAAAGTGTTGTCGGAAGTGATCTTAGACCTCTTCCTAAAGGAGTCCCGCACGGTGCGAGACATGTTACAGATGTGGAGTCACCTGGGTTCTTTGAGGTGATACCTAAAGATGCCGAGTCCTCACGCAACGTCGATGTTGCTGACATGGAGTACTGGGAAAGTGCGCATGCTCTTGATGACGATGATGATATTGTCTTCGAACCCCTCGATGGACATTACAAAATTGGTATTGGCGATAGGCTCCTAGTCTCCATCTACGGGGAACCCAACACCGAGCGTGATATTTTGGTTGAGCCCTCAGGGACAATCTCCTACCCCATCGTCGGAACTATTGGCGTTACTGGGATGACAATAGACGAGCTGCGTTTCGAAATGAATGAACGCCTACGTCGTGTGTATCGTTATGCGCTAATAAACATCACTCCCATACAGTTTGGGGGCCAGCACTATACTATTCTCGGAGAGGTCAGCCAACCAGGTAAGAAGAATCTCCTAGGTAAAGAGACGGTGCTTTCGGCTATCTGTCAGGCAGGAGGCTTCACGTCTGGAGTCTTCCGTTCTCAGACACGTGACCTTGCGGATTTAGAACATGCCTTCCTTCTGCGGGATGGAGACTACATACCTGTAGATTTTGAGACATTAGTTACTGAAGGTAACATTCAAGAGGATGTCGAGCTAAAGGGAGGGGACTACATCTATATCCCTAGTGCTCTGGAGAAAGAGATCTTTATTTTGGGAGAGGTGCCAGCTCCGACAGCTTTGGGTTATGTCAATCAGGTGACTCTTACTGAAGCGATTGCGCAGGCTGGCGGTGTGAGTTTCAATGCCAGCTCCCGAGCTGTCGTTGTGCGTGGTTCTTTAAAGGAGCCCTATACCTTCCACATCGATATCAACCGTATCTTTAAGGGCTGTGAACCGGATTTCATGCTGCGTCCTGGAGATATCGTCTACGTGCCGCCTAGGCAGTTTTCTTATCTACGTCAGATGGTGCAATACGCTGTCAATGTCTTTACCAGTACTCTTGTTTCTGAGGCGGGTACACGGGCATGGACTTCGATTCACGGAGGTATTGGCTCACGTAATGTGAACGTCATACCTAGTGCGTCGTCTTCGAGCTCGGTAACTACTACCTCGTCCAGTGGTGGTGGCGGTAGTACGGTTGTACCTGTGCCATAAACCAGGCCTTGGGTGCTATTAGGAAACGTCTTACAGGGGGCTCATAGCCTTGTCCGGGAAATCTGTACCTGTAGGTGTCGGAAAGAACATTGAAGAAGGGGTCTTCTTTTCAAAAAAGGCTGTCGCATCGGCGCCGTGGCTCATAGCGGGCAAGGTTCTGACTTTCGTTGCTTATCTCCTTGTTTCGGTTTTAATCGTTCGGGGCTTGGGGCCTGAGCGCTACGGCGTGTATGCGCTTTTGCTTAACATTGCTGAGTACCTGGTCGTTTTGTGTGCCTTGGGTTTGAACAACGGATTGCTGCGTTTTGTTCCTGAACTCGTTACACATAACAACAAGACAGGTCTGTCCAGGCTATTGGTCAATGCGGCAAGTATTCAGCTACTCACCGTCGTGACAATCGGAGTTGCTTTGTGGGCTCTGCAGGGCACTGTTTCGCATATCTTCCATCTGGAGTTCGGTAACTACGCGCTGTTCGTCACACTGTTGATGGCAATGTTGCTGAGTAAGGAGTATCTCAACAATGTCTTCACGGCGCTATTTCGAGCGCGCTTTCTCGCTGTAGTATCTGTGGGACAGGCTTCTGTATTTATTGCAGCGTTGGCTTTCCTTTCGTATCATCATTTGTATTCACCGCAAGCTGTTCTCCTGGCCTTTAGTGGCTCGATAGCGCTGATGGCTATCCTAAGCATAGGAGTGTTACTGCGTTTTTTCAAAAGGTGGAAGAGCTATAGGTCTGATGATGGTATCGGCCGTAGACGTATCATGAACTTGGCCTTGCCGATGATGTTCAACGGCATGACCAATAAGCTGCTTCAGCAGTACTCCGAAGTGTTTTTTTTGGGCTACTTTGTAGCCCCAGCTATAGTAGGGTACTATACACTAGGGTATTCTTTGGCGTTTCTCGCGTTAACATTTCTTCCGATGGCACTTCATACCTTGTTCACGTCGGCCTTCGCTGAAGCGTATACGCGAAGTAAAGAGAGTTTAGGAGAGCTCACCAAAAGTGTTTACCAAATTCTTATTGCATTTACAGTGCCTCTAGCGTGCTTTGGATTCTTCTTTTCTCCGCGGACCATCGTGCTTGTTTATGGAGTAGAAATGGCTCCAGCAGGGCCCATCGCAGCATTTTTCTGTGTGTTTGGGTTGCTGCCAACCGTGTGGATGCCCCTTTCGATGGCTCTGACTGCCACGGAGCAGGTTAAAAAGACGATGTGGCTAAACGGATTCCAACTCGCTGTGAATCTTGTTCTCGATTACGTGTTAATTAAAGCCTACGGGGTTACGGGGGCCATGGCAGCAATTGCAGTGACATATGCCCTTACTGCCCCTGTCAAGCTATGGGTGATCAAAGGGTTGTTGGGAGGTCTCTATGTCCCACTGTCTTTCCTAGTGCGTATTGCAGTGCCAGCGCTAACCTTGGCTTGGGTCTTCAATGCTGCTTATCCTATGCCCAACTTCGTTGAACTTGTAGGTATGGGCTTGGCTTATGCATGTGTGCTGCTTGTGACACTGCGGGCGTTTGGTCTTGTACGTACTGACGATGCACACCGCTTTCGAAGCCTTGATATTACTGTCCTCAATTACCTCATAGACTTTGTGACTGGTACGCCCGCACCTAAACCCGTCATCGCTCGGCCTCCCTACGAGCTCATGGCACAGGTGCATCGACTCGATAGGGTGATGGCGGGGCGTGCTAACAAAATCGCTGATATAAATGCGTTGAGGAGATTGCGCGACGCAGTACCTAAACGTCAGATGCTGACAACTTCTTCTGGTAGCTCAAATATTCACGATACCGACCTTCTTAGACGCTGCTCTCACATTGCCCAGAGCGCGCTTGTCAGAGTGAAAATTCGTTGATAATCGGAATTAACCACCGAGATACAGGGTGGAAGATTATGGATGAGGAGGCTTTTGTACAATTGAATGCATGCTGATCCGAAGAGCCCTGTGGGCTCACAAAATGGACGTATTTAGGTTTTTTGACCCCTTGGTAAGGACGGTATGTTAGCACGAAGTATGTCTTACACTTCTCTTAAGTGGTCTTTTGCTGTGTCGAAGCGTTTAAGTAGATCCTTTCTTACCGAGGAGCTTAGCTCTTGGAAGTCGTCTTTGTTTTGGAGAAGGCGAGTGCTTTCGTCCCACAGGTGATCGAAGTCGCAGTCCTCCACGTCTCCGGCGGCCTGAAGGCCGAAGGGATCTAGAAAATTGTCTACTTTACTTCCTCGAGCAATGCCAATCATCGGTACATGTGCTATCGACGAGAATATGAGTAGATGTAGTCTGCTGCTGATGATGAGGTCTAAATTTTCGACGATAGCAAGTACCTCCTCAGGTTCGTAGTACCCCGAAACTACGGCGGCGTGCTCAGGTTGCTGGAGACGGTGCATCATCTGTGTCATGAGAGCCGTGTCTGTCACAGGGTTCATGGGAACAAAGAGAACTTTCGTACCTAATTCACTAATCAAACGATCGATGAAGGCGCACATTTTATCGCACTGCTGCAGCTGCTGCTGTGCGGAAATACAGATTCCGACCTTCATTTGGTCTGAGTGCAGAACGCGTAAAACAGAAGGTGTTAGGACGATGTCTTCAAGTAGCGCGGGTTTAAGCTGCAACGCTGCGTCTGCACCGATGATGAGATCTTCGATATCGCCTCCTGTTTGCACGCTTTCTCCACTTTGCGGATCACGCAGTACGACGAGATCGGCTTTGCTTAGCGCTTTGGTAATCCACCGCTGAATACTCTGCAGCTTGTAGTCTTCGACAGCTTTAATAGCATCGATCGAGCCCAATGTAGCTTTGGATACCAAATTAAGAAGCTCTTGACGTCGGCCTGGAAGCACTTTGTAGTGGACGGGGTTGATTTCGCTGTTCATTCCCACACCCCATAAAACCGAGGGTGTTTTGACCTTTTGTGCCGTCGATAGAATCTCCAGAGGGATGTGAGGGTAGTCGCTAAGTCCGGTTGCTCCTGACCAGACAAAGAGATCGTGTTCTTTGAGGGCATAGCGCATAAGGCTATTGCGCTTCTTATGTCCAAAGCCCACAAGATCAATGGTATCGACATGTAGCTTACGCCGGGTAAAATGGCCATCGTCAGTACTAACGGTGATATGCGCACCTGGAAACACCTCGCGCAAGGTGTGTACTGTGCCTTGGAGAATGGCCTCATCCCCAACATTATTGCGTCCAAAAGGAACGCCACCGATTAGAATTTTCCTTGTCTTTCCCATAGACTCCCTACCCATTAGCCTAACGTTACTACAGTCGAGTGTATTGAACGTCAATATTATGCGTTCCATTGCCTGCGCTGCTACCTAGTACTTCCCACAAGCTAATGAGCAAGTCACGTGCCAGTCCACCATTAATCTGGTCTCTTTAAGCCACCTTTGCATTGTCTTGGTACAATTCCCGTTCTACGTTACAGCCAACGATTTACAGCCATACATCATCAAAAAGGGAGAAATTATGAATCTATTTGTTAAGTGTGCCCAAGTCTTCTGTGTTGCTGCCATAAGTGTTTCTGCGTTTGGCTATAGCGATGTTGTGACTACACGGGATGTATTGGCTAGTCGCTGTGATTCCCATCTCGAAACTCTACGTATTTATGATCGGATGACTTCGGAATGGGAGGCTTTTGCTCAAGAGCGTAAGGGAAAGTGGGAATTGGACATCCTCTATAAGGCCGTCGAATTTGCTGCTGATAAGCACGAGGGACAAGTGCGCAAGGATCCTGAGCGCTCCCCCTACATCGTGCATCCTCTGCGTGTATGCAGCCGTCTTTGGCATGATGGAGCCGTACGCAACGTCAACACTCTATGCACTGCTATCTTGCATGATACTATCGAAGACACCGACGCTACAGCCGAGGAGATACGTGCGTTGTTTGGCGACAGGATTACCTACGCGACATTAGAGGTGTCGGATGATCAGTCTCTGTCTTCTGACGAAAAGAAGCAGCGTCAGCTCGAGCATGCACCGCATATGAGCTTAGATGCTAGGCTTGTAAAACTTGCTGATCGCATGGATAACGTTTGGAGTATTGAAGTGTCGACTCCAATCGGTTGGGACGACGCCAAAATCGAGAGCTACTGGGGCTGGGGGGTGAAGCTACGCAACGTACTTCATGGCACCAACACCGCTCTTGAGACGCAGTTTGACTCGTGGTTTGAAGAACACTACAGTAACGCGCAATAGGACGTTGACTCGCGGTGCTGTGCTATGTTTAGCTGAGGGTGAGTAACCGGATAGCGAAACAATGCACAGCACCAAAGATATTAAGCTTCGCAAAGTTGCCCATGTGATGCGGCGCTTCACTCCGCATAAATGGGGAGGCACCGAGTCGGTTGTTTTCAATATCTGTCGGCAGCTGTCGGCTCAAGGGATTGAAAATAAGGTCTTCTGCACCGACATCTTCTCGGAGCCTGGTATTGAAATCATCTCTGGGGTGCCGGTCCACAGGCATCGCTTTGTGTTCCCTTGGCTTTTCCTTAGTGACGATGCAAAACGTCAAATGCTCCTGAAGGGAGGGAGCCCTCTCTCGTTTAGCCTCTTCTATTCATTGATGCGTGAGCCAGATCTGTCGCTCATTCACACACACGTCCAGCACCGCCTGGGCGGCATCGCACGTACTGTAGCGCGCTTGCGGGGTATCCCTTATGTTGTGAGCATTCACGGGGGCTGGCTGACAATGCCTGCCGAACACTCGGCAGCCATGCAGACACCTTTTAAGAATCACATCGAGTGGGGCAAAGCCTTTGGATGGGCTTTGGGGGCTCGCCGCACGATGAAGGATGCCGACGCAATCCTTTGTGTAGGGCAGGACGAATATAGCGCCGTTTGCGAGCACTTCCCCAACAAGCCGGTCCACTACCTACCTAATGGTGTTGATATCGACACCTTCGCGCGCGCTGAAGGGACTTTATTTCGCCGTGAGCATGGTATTGCCGACGACGAGAAGGTGATTTTGTGTGTGTCGCGTATCGATTACCAAAAAAATCAGCTGCTTCTTGTGAAGGCTTTTGCGCAATACCTTCAATATCAACCACATGCGCGACTTGTGCTCCTGGGGCCTGTCAATGTCGAGGACTATCACAGAAAAATCCTCGATCTCAGTGCAGAGCTTGGAATTTCAGACCGCCTTATCATGATCCCTGGCTATGAGCCGGGTAACCCTCTCCTCCTCAGCGCCTATAAAGCAGCAGACGTCTTTGTTCTGCCTTCCAAGATGGAACCCTTTGGGATTGTGATTCTAGAGGCCTGGGCGGCAGGAACTCCTGTCATTGCAAGCCGTGTCGGAGGCATCCCAGGTTTTGTGCGTGATGGCCACGATGCTCTTCTCTTTGAGTCCGACGATGTCGATGGCCTTGTCGCTCAGCTTCTTTGGCTCGATCGTAATCCTAAGGTTGCTAGTGATCTTATCCGGAATGCCTCCACTTCCGTACAGGGCTACAGCTGGCAGCATGTCACTGAACGTCTCTGCGATATCTATCAAAAGGTTCTCGCAAAGTCGTAGGGAGCCGGACCCCTGAGGCTTCTTTATTTTTAGCTTTCTACACTGTTGCCTCGTGCACATGTACCTCCGTGTTGGGGTGTATTTAAATAATCGTGGGAAATATCGGTTTATTAATAGAGTATTTTAATTATACCTTAAGGTAAAAAAATAATCTAATTATTTGTTATAATGGTATTATATACATTACGGTTTGATTATGAGTGATAGTTACGGCAATTACGGTTCAGATGACGGGGGCTACGGTTCCGCTTACGACGATTATGATCTCCCCGATGATGCCGTTGTCACTGGTTGGGCTGGAGGCATTGATGAATCAGAAAACAAAGAGAGTTCTAGTTCAACCGGGACCTATGGGACGACATCGACCGCTTCAACAGAGGCATTTAAGAATATCGACGATGATTACAAGAAGGTAGACAGCACGGGCGTTGGGAGTAAAAAAGAGGCCGTCCCGAAGCATACAGCTACCAAGAGAAGCAAGAAAGGTTGGACCGATCGCGCCATGGGCAAAGCTGCGGTTTATGCGGGGGTAACGCTCAACAGTGCCCGTAAGACTAATACCAATTTGCGTACTGTTCTGCGCAATCCGATGGACTACGGAATTCCGGCTAAGCAGAAGGATATTAAGGGACGCGTGATGATTGTTGGGGCTGAGCACGACAAGCAGATGCAAGCACATCACGCAAAAGATCTTAAAGATGCCGCTGACCAGCGTTTTGCTGAGACGGGGCGTCAGCATCAGATTGTCCAAGTTCCTGTATTTCACCAGCATGACGAGTTTGGGGTGGCTGTAAGAATGAACTCAGCAGCAAATTCCGACAATCCTGAAGCCATGGGGAACTATATGGAGTCTTTGTCCAAAGAAGACTCCGAGCGCGGCTATCTGTGGTATGGAGCACATCCCAAACACATGGAAGCTGGTCGACGTGAAGAGTTGGATGGCTTCCTACGAGGCCATGGACCGGGCTCTTCTGGGAGCGCGTCGGAAAATGTCGACTAGTAATTTTTTCCTTCTGTTTTAGACTAATCCAAAGTAATGCTATCGTGTACGGGCATAGAGTCATTTAGCGAGGTATCTATGGATGGATTAACGTTTGAGCAAAGCAAGGATTTGTGGGGTGACTGTCTCAGGTATTGCCGTGGGGTTGCTCGTCAAGTCGACGATACCACTAGCAGGGAGCAAGATCGCGCCCGCCTTGTTACACAAATCACCCCCGGCAACCGCATTATCTTTGAAGGCAAAGATATCACCGATAGAGTGCGGAGGCAGGTTTTCCATATCTTTGGCTCGATGTATGAGGCGCGTAAAGATGGCGATCCTTCATTTACGTTTATGGTGTTTAACCACGTTCCCCACACAACAGATGTCTATCGTTTAGATGACTATGATGCAAACCTGCCTTTAAAGGACTCCGTAGGTGGGGCTCCGTGGTGCGATAGCTGGATCACTAAGTGGACACCGCACGTACCGAGACCGTTTTATGACCATGTGCTGGAATCTGCGCTCAATAAAATGTATGGCAAAAGAGGTATTCATGTTGAGCAGCGTGAGGTGTTTAATTTAAGAATAGAAATGGACTGCGGCGCACGTACACAACGCGCCGACCAGTTGGGAACGATCGAACGTGTCCGCGCTAAGGCTCTGCGCATGACGTGGCCTGCACCTGCAGTGACGCTGAATTCGCCACGCACAGTTCATGAGAATGATGTACAAGTTTCGCTACCTTCCGCGGGGTCACCTCTTCCTAGTGATACATGGCGTATCACCAAGTTACCAGAGCTTCTGAAGTTGATCGGTGGTCACAAACTTCGGCAAGCAGCAGCAGCAGCGTAGCGTATGTGTTGAGCCTCTGATTGTGCTCTAATCTCGTAAGATGTTTTTGTTGCGATGCTTGATAGTCCACTTGTCAACGGATTCGTTTTGGGGATGAGCTTAATCATTCCTATTGGTGCGCAAAACGCCTATGTCTTGCGTCAGGGCGCTTTGGGACGTCACGCCTTCGCAGTGGGGATGGTGTGTAGCCTTTGTGACATCTTCCTTATTGTTTTAGGTTGTATGGGTGTTGCCGAGCTCGTGCAACGCTTGGTGTGGCTCAGGCAGCTGATTCTCGGAGGAGGGGTGTTATTCCTCAGCTGGTACGCTTACAAATCGCTGCGTCGAGCGATCGTTGGCGGCTATGTAGCGGAGCTTGCTCAAGATGGACCCGACGTTGCGAGCCTAAAAAAAGTGGTGCTGACGGGTATGGGCTTTAGTCTACTTAACCCACATGCCATCTTAGATACTATCGTCTTGATAGGAGGGCTGGGTTTACAGTACCCCGATTTGTCGGAACGCAGTTTCTTTGTTCTGGGAGCTTCTGCGGCCTCGGTAGTCTGGTTTTTCTCTCTAGTATATCTTGCACGTTGGCTCAAAGACTTCTTTCGTAAACCTCGTGTCGCCCGCATCTTTGATGGCAGTGTGGGTTGTGTGATGCTCTGGATTCTCTGGAGTGTTGTCTCGCAGGGCTTGATGTAGTTGCAATTGTTCGTTTGCGGTAATGAAGGGATTGGGCTAAGCTGAGCGCGCATTAAAATTTTTGTTATGGAGGGTGTGTGCGATGACTGAACCTATGTTAGATCCTAGTGTACAAGCTTCGTCGGGAAGTTGGCTGATTCCAAATTCCTGGGGTAGCGCAGTCTACAGCGGTGGTGCTCTACTTGTTGTGGGAGTGACAGCTTTGAAGACCCTCGATCTTTTTAAGACATGGAGCCTTGAAGAGCAGGCACGTCAGTCTTGCTACGAGATGCAAAGCGGTGTGGTTGCTGTTGCGATGCTTGGAGGTTCTGTTGCAGCCCTCGCTGTTGTTGCCGAGGTCGCTGCACATGGCCTTGCTTTGGTGACGGCGGCGTATGCTTTAGGCGCTGTGGCCGTTGTTGTGGGAACTGTTGTGGCTTTAGGATGCCTTGTAAATCGCTTCCTAATCCCCAACAACTACGGCGCTTTAGGCGAGCAAAATCAAAAACTGTGGGGCTTCTAAAGCGCTGACCCAGTCCTTGGTTTAATCTGAAATGCTGACCACCTTTGTAGCCCCATAAGCGCTTACTTATTATCAGGCGCGTAGCGCCGACAATGAGCCCTAGGTAGGGTGTAGATAGACCTCAGAGCTCTGAAGAGAGTGTAAAGAAACTGGTGATTGTGACGAAATGATCATTATCCCACATGAGCTCGCGCATTTTCCGGCGGCCTGAAAGGCCAGCAGCCTGTACAGCCCAGGGCAACGCCCTTGTCGTTACCTGAAATTGGTGAATAAATATTCGAATTCAGGTCTATTTCATATCCTCAATCAAACGCAGCGAGTTCCATTATGAGGCCCAACGGGCCACCTTATGATAGCCCCACCCGTGAGGGTGGGGATAAGCGGAACATGGATTTGAGCCCCACTAGGGGCGGCTTGTGGCCCCGGTTCATGGCTCCGGAGAAGAACGTGCTTCGATTTACTCATGGCATTGGATAAAACGCTCTGTGTCGGTTTAATCCGCTGGGGCCACAAGCCGCCCTTAATGGGGCTCAGGGCGCTCTTTTGCTTTACCCCACCCTCACGGGTGGGGCTATCATAAGACGGCCCGTTGGGCCTCAGAACCAATTATTTACCAATATCCCTAGTGTAGGCCTAGTGAGCTGTTAGCTCTGTTGCGGCTTTGCGCCTTCGCTAGCGTTGCTATGGCGCAGCGCGAGCGTAGCGCAGAAAATAGCGGCGATGACACAGACGGTGATGCCTCCTGTGGATAGCGGCATGTTGAATACCGTGAGCATATGCCGGGCTATCGCCACGCCGATTAGAGCGGCAGCAATGCCGATGGCGACGGCGAGGGCTAATACTTTACCGAGGTTATTAGTGAGCAGCCGTGCCGTTAGTGGCGGCCCTGTCATAAAGGCAAGGACCATGATGACACCTACGGCGCGGAAGGCTGCAATACTTGTGATGGACGTCTGTACCATCAGCAGGTAGTTGAAGAACATGGTAGAAAAACCGAGAGATTGCGCCAGCATCCCATCGAAGGTAGTGATTTTGAATTCCTTATAGAACAGTAGAACAAGAGCTGCATTAAGCAGGACGGTGATAAGGACAAGTTTTCCATCGCCTAGCTGGAGGGCGTCGGCGTTGCCCATGATAAGTTCCGTGCCGATATGCGCATTACGGGTGAAAACGGTCACTAGGATAACGCCAATAGAAAACAGTGTTGTGAAGACAAGTCCGGTACTAGCATCTTCTTGTAGGCCGATACTTGAGGTAAGAAATTGCGTGAGAAACGCTGTTACCAATCCTGTAGCTACTGCTGAAAGTAGTAGTGCAGATAGGTTGAGGTGACCAAGCCCATGTACTTGTGCGCTTTCTTCAGCGCCTAGCATCCCGTGAGTGATGAGGAAGGCTATTACTATCCCCAAAAGAATGGTGTGGGAGAGGGCGTTGGCGAGCATAGTCATCTTTTTAAGCACCAAAAAGACACCTACGATAGCTGATGAGGCGGCCACACCCGAAAGCACAAGTATTTGTACCTCATCGGCGGCGAGGTCTGTCCACGCTAAATCTCCGGATAGCAAAGCCCAAAGACGCTGAAGTAAAACTAGGAAGAAGCTGCCGACGTTAGTGCCAAAATAGGGGTTGCTGTACATCGTCACAACTCCTGCTTTGGAGGAATAGGCTGGTGATGCGGGTCCTCTTTGGGGTCGGCAAGCAGGCCCGTTAGCCGCTCCTCCAGTTCGGGCGTGATGATGTGTTCCATCTCTTCGGCATTGCGGTGAACGCGCTCGATGCCGAGTCCTAGATGGTCGGCGAGATAGACCTCCCACAGCCTGTGCAAGCGGACGATGTGGGCGGCGCGGCGGCGCCCATCGCGGTTAAGGCGGTAGCGTCCGTCTCTAAGGCGCACTACCCACCCATAAGCGGTTAAACGGACGATAACAAGGCGTAGATAGAGGCGTGAAACGCTTTGGTATTTTGCGAGTTCATCAAGAGTAGCAGCGTGCTTGGGTCCAAAGCGCCAGAGGCTTTTAAGGATGTTTTCACAGATGCATTGGTAACGGAAGCGCGCTGCACGTAGGAGGCGCCTGACGAGGCCGCGTTCCGCTGAAAAGAGCAGTGCCAAAATACTTACGCTTGCAGCGACAACAACGATCATTGGGCCTGTAGGCAAAGCGAGGCGTAGACCGGGATTTTGCGCTTCGAAATAGTCTGAAAGTTCCACAGACAGGTAGTTTCCACAGAAGCCTGCAAATAGACCTATAGCTCCGGAGATGAGGAACATCACGGGGAGCCTGTTAGTGAGCTGACGTGCCGCTGTCGGAGGAGCTATTAGCATCGCAGACATGAGGACCACGCCAACGGAGCGCAGTCCCAACACCACTGCCAGCACCACTAGAGTGAAGAGGGCGATATCCATACGTTGTACGTTGATGCCTGTGGTGGTGGCGTACTCTCGGTCAAAAGTGACCGTTTGTAGCTCTTTATATAGTGCTAGTATGGTCAACACTGTAGCGGCAACCAAGGAAGCGTACATATAGATGTGCGTGTCGATCATCGTCGCCGCCTGTCCGAAAAGGTAGGCTTCAGCCTGCCGATAGAGGGCAGCGTGTGTGAACTGGACATGGCTTGCAGTAGTAAGGCCAATGCCCATGAAGGTTGCTAGCACAAAGCAGAGCGCGGAGTCAGCGTGAATGCGGCACCAGCGTTGAAGGCCGTTGATGCAGCATAGACCCAAATAGCTCGTGATAAAGGCCCCGGTAAGAACGCAGGCCGCGATAGTCAGTGCGCCCGTAGAGAGGCCTCCGATCGCTGCGACGATGAGAACGCCGATGATGACTCCGGGATAGGCAGCGTGTGAGAGTGACTCACCCAGCAAGGATTCGCGACGCAGAAAAACGACCACGCCGACAAGTGAGGCGGCTAGACACATGAGCATCGACCCTATTGTAGGGGCGCGGAGCACGGCATCGGTGAAATAGTCGACGGGTGGACGCATAGACTAGGGGATTCCAGCGCTTTTGTGTTGGGAGAGTTTGAGAGCTTCGTCCAAGATGGCGTAGCTTTTGCCGTAGGTCTTGTGAAGGTTTTCAGGTGTGAATACCTCTTTGGTGGGGCCACAGGCCACCAGGCTCGTGTTAAGCATAAGCATTGAATCAAAATAATTTTCGACAGTGTTGAGGTCGTGGTGCACGACGAGTACGGTTTTCCCTTGCTCGCGTAGCTCGCGCAGTAGTGCCATGATGACGGTTTCCGATGCGTGGTCGATGCCCGAGAAGGGCTCGTCAAGGAAGTAGATGTCGGCCTCCTGCAGCAGAGCGCGTGCAAGGAAGGCACGTTGCTGCTGGCCTCCTGAGAGCTGACTGATTTGGCGGTTGCGATAGGGGATCATATCGACCATCTCAAGGTAGTAGTCTGCGGCGCGATGGTCAGCGCGCCGCGGCCAGCGAAAGAGTCCAAGGTTACCGTAGCGTCCCATGAGGACAAGGTCGTGGACAGTGATAGGAAAATCCCAATCCACGGACTCGCGCTGAGGGACATACGCGACGCGCTTACGCACCTCGCTTAGGGGCTCACCAAAGATCTCGACCTTCCCAGAGATGGGCTGCAATAGACCCATCGCCGTTCTTATGAACGTGCTTTTGCCGGCACCGTTAGGTCCTACTATTCCCGCTAGGGTGCCACAAGGGACGTCGCAGGAAATATCCCACAGCACTGGCGTCTTATCGTAGTTTACCGTCAGCTGAACGACGTGTAGTGCTGGGTTTGCTTGCGTGCCGGCATCTTCCATTGCTACCGCCTAAGCTGGCCAGTGATGACTTCGGCATTATGGCGCAGCATCTTGAGATAGCTGTCACCGTCGCTGCCAGGTTTGCCCATGGCGTCGCCATACAAAGGCTCACGCGCAAGTTTCACCTTAAGACCGCGCTCGTTGGCAGCTTGCTCAAGTTTGCGTAGCGAGTCCTTGCTGACGTTGGATTCAGGAAATATCACGGTGACGTTGTACTTGATCATGTGATCTAAAATGTCTTGAATGTCCGTGGCACTCAGCTGGCTGTCGGGAGCCAAACCCTCCGGAGCCTCGAAACGTAGCTGCCAGCTGTCGTCGCTGCGCTCTTGCTTTGTGCCCAGATACGCCCGCGCAAAGTAGTTGAAGGCGTCATGGCTCGTGACAAGGTAGCGGTCCTCATCGGGTACTGATGCCATGATCGTTCCCAGCTCATCGTGCAAATCTTCGATGGCACGTTGCACGCTCTTGCCGTTGGCTTTGTATTCGCTGGCATGCTCGGGATCGCGCTCACTCAGGACTTGGACCACTTGCGGAGCAACGTGTGCCCAAAGGGAGGCGTCCATCCAAATATGTGGATCGCTCTGACCACTGTAATAGAGGATTTCATCGGGAACGACTTTTGCGATGCCATCACCAACGGCAGTGGCTTTGTCACTTTCATCGAGGTAACGATGCAAGCTAGGACCATGTTCTAAGCCTAGGCCATTGAAGAAAATCACGTCGGCAAACGAGAGCTTTTCATTGTCGCCTTTAACTAGCTGATAGCTGTGGGGGTCGAGCTCGGGGCCAATGAGACAGTAGTGATCGATGTGAGGTCCACCGATGCGTTCAACCAAATCGCCGATGATGCATGTAGTGGAGAGAACTTTGACTTTACCGTTGTTCTGCATCCAGACATTTAAATTATTTTGGCTCTCAGCACTGCCAACACCTGTGGAACACATGCGGCAGGCAACAGCGGCCAGCACCACAGCAAAGGCTAGCAGGGCCCAACGTCGTAAGCGTTGCTTCATTGACAATCTCCTTGTTCGCATGTCGCGAAATTTTTAGATAATGCACGCAGCATATCATAACTGTAAATGCCGTTGGAGCATCCTGATGTAAATTGGATGCGTAGCGCGTAACGTCCAACACTTGAAAGGTTTATGCAGCGAATGTTCTCGTCGACATGCCCCTTAGTAGCGCTGTTGGCACTCTTTTGTCGTAGTTCGACACACCCGGCGCACGGGCAGCGGCGCTGCAGATCACTCAGCCGATAGCAATTCGTGACCCCATCGCTCCACTCCACTTTGAAATGGTGCATGTCGTGCTGCCAAATTTTGCGTATAAGGACCGGTTCTTGCTTCACGATGGCGACATCTCCTTCCACTGGATTTCAAAGCTCTGTAGGCAGCTTGCCCCTTGGCCCACCAGGGTCTCGATGTGTTGATGGAACTCTTGGGCCAAAGCATCAAAGGCTTCTGTAGCAGGGCCTGGAGCATCGCTCCATGGCGAGCACCCCTCGTCACAACAGCGGCACAGCTCAGGGTCTAAAGGGATTTGTCCCAAAAACGGAACGCCTACTTCGCTAGAAAGACGTTTGCCGCCACCGCGTCCAAATGGGTATATGGTCTCCCCAGAACCATTTGGCAGCAGATAACTCATATTCTCAACAACGCCCACTATAGGAACACGAACTTGCTCGAAAAGATGTATCGCTTTCCTCACATCTAAGCCTGCAACCACCTGAGGTGTTGTCACCATTAAGGCTGCCGTAAGAGGAGCTTGCTGACTCAGCGTGAGCTGTACGTCACCAGTTCCAGGAGGAAAATCGATCAACAGGTAATCTAAAGGACCCCACTGGACTTGTGAGAGGAATTGGTTAATGAGCCGGTTCGCTATCGGTGCGCGCACCGCCGTAGCTTCGTTAGCCTGGCGGAAGTAGGCCATGGAAATAACGCGTATGCCCTCACACAACGCAGGAACGAGGGTCGGGCCGTCCTGCTTAGGGAGACGGTCTTCTGGGAGCATCTGGCGCAGCGATGGACCGTAGATATCAGTGTCTAAGATACCTACAGAATGTCCTGCTCGTTGCAATGCTCGCGCTAAAGATACCGTCACAGTAGATTTACCTACACCGCCCTTACCTGCGGCGATTGCGACGATTCTTTTGGGACCGGAATTTTCTGTTTCTGAATGGATGTGTAACGACACCAATATCTCCTATTAAGCAGGCAAGTTTAATCGATAAGCTCTTTCTCAGCAAAACAGCGTTTCATTGCATAATTTTCCCCTCGTCCCTATCTGGGAGATGAATTCTATCTCTAGACAGTGTGTCACACTGTCTGGCGTAATTCGTGTTGAGAAAATTTAGATACATACTGCGCGATCAGAGGGGTGGATTTCTTTTAACTTGCGAAAAATCATATAGTTCACTAAAGTGCCGAGTTAGTAAATAAAGAAGGCAGCGAGGGCAGGCCCAAATGAGGGGGAGCCCTGGAGTGTTGGATTCAATGCTCTGCTGTTGAGATGTTTGGGGGTTAGGCCCTCAGAGAATTTACATGTGTTTTGGTAGTGTTCAACCCCTCAAATTGTGGAGAAACACCGGACAGTTATCTTTTGAAAGCCTCTCTTGCGCCGACTATTATCTCGTGCAAGAGACGAGTTTTTAAAGATGTACCGGTGCTGTTTGACGGGTATGTGAGAAGACAAAAGACGCGCCACTAAGGCTGAAACCGAGGCGCGTTAGGTATGTTTGACAAGACTAACTAGGTGGCAGACATACCAAGTAAGAAGAGTTTCATCACAAACAAAAGGTAGGTATACTCATGAGCTCAAATCATCAGGATTCGGGAAATAAATTCACTAAAGCAGACATCAAAGACCTCGAGACGCTTATTGCTCAGGCAATGAAGAAAATCGGCGCTAAAAAAGAAAATGATATCTGTCGTTATCTGCCAATGGAATCTGGCGGATACATGCACCACTTCACGATGCGCAAAATGAAGGGCGAAGACCCTAAGCGCCTCACTCAAATGCTTAAGAAGTACATTGTTAACGCGGCTAAGCCTACGACAGTACCTCCGAAGCCAAGAGCTGCTCGCGGTTCCCGCAAGCGTCGTGACCAAATTTCCTTCACCAAGCACGACTTGGAGCGTATGCTTAACATGGCTCGTCTTGCCGGTGACAAGGACATGGTGCGTAAACTTACTCCTAAGAAAGATCTACGTACTGTTAAGCGCGAATTGATTTCTTCCATCCGTCATGGCCGTGTTGAGCCAGAACTATGGAATGGATACGTCGAGGCGATCACTCACCAGAACCAGCTCACTGCTTCTGTTGGTGACCTTCCTGAGTTTAACTAAGCGCGTACATTCAGGCTTTTAAGAAGAGATTCCTCTAGGGATCTCTTCTTTTTAACTTTATTCTTTTGCGTATGTCTACGTCTTATGCTCTAGTTCTTCCCCTTCCTAAGAATATACAATATCATGTGACAACGCTGTGTTACGGGCTTTCGCAGACGCAGTGGCTTGAAGCTTTTGACATGCATGTGACGCTAGCGGTGCTAGCAGAAGCTCCTAGTGACGTGGTCACGGAGTTTGTCGATGAGCTTGAAGATGTTATTTGCGAAGCGGTAGAAATTGCGCTGGATCGCGTCGACTGTCGTATCAATCGTCGAGGGCAGGGGCGTATCTGGGTGTGTGTCAAAGAAAATAGTGGACTTCAGGGGCTGATTAAGAACCTAAAGTCTTTGATTAGAGAGCTTTCTTGGCCTGCAAAGGTGACTTGGGAGCCACCACACGTGCTGCTAGCACATGTTAACGGCTGCGCAGATCACCAGCTTGCCGGCTTTATGGCGGGGGTGACCGGTTTCACGCAGCCTCCGTTTGAAACCTCCACACTTAAACTTATGGAGATCCATTCCGATCGCCATGCTGTTCACTATCGCGAGTACGCTGAATTTAACCTTACCCAAACATCAAAGAAAAAAGACGAGTGGGATCCTAGGCCTCCCTGGCGCCGCTAGCCAAGAAAAAGTTAGTTAAGGGGTCTTTGGCCTGCACTATGCCGATTTTAGGCGCGTAGCGCCAGAGTGTAAACAAATAAGCGCAAGACTCCTTTTCGAGGCCCAAAGGGCTGTAACCTGCATAGCCTGGGGTGTAGCCCCAGGTAGGCTAGTTAAGCTTCGGAGCGCTGTAAGTGCGATACGTGTTTCGCGTGGAGGTGTCGCACTTACAGCGCTCAAAGTGTATTTTGACCTATACCCCGGGCTACGCCCGGGGCTATACATCTTGCTGGCCTTTCAGGCCGCTGGAAAATGTGCGAGCTCATGTGGGCTAATGGTCATTTCATCATCACCACCCATTTGTTGACACCTTCGCAAGGGCGGCA
>JAJFMA010000136.1 GCA_021772415.1 Chlamydiota bacterium | reverse complement strand
GGGTAATGCAAAAAAGCACCCTGATCCCTATTAGGGGCGGTTTGTGGCCCCAGCGGATTAGACCGACACAGAGCGTTTATCCAATGCTATTAGTGACGCGCGGCACGTTCTTTTCCGGAGCCATGAATCGGGGCCACAAGCCGCCCTGTCGGGGCTCAAATTCATGTTTCACTCTACCCCACCCTCACGGGTGGGGCTATCACAAGACGGCCCGTTGGGCCTTAGAACCAATTACTTACCAATATCTCTAGTTCAGTTGAGGGGGTTGCATCCATTGTTTAAAAATAACATTTGCAAATTTTGGATAATGACAAGCCTTCCGGGTGGGGTAGGATTCAAAAGAAGTCTGAGGCCTGTAAGGCCGACTCGTGGCTCCATAAGCGGTTCATGAGTATCTGTGAGCCATGAGTCGGCCTTACAGGCCTCCGGAGTTTTCTATGTTTCACCCCACCCTCCCGGGTGGGGCTACAATGAGTCGCCCCTTCGGGTCTCATGAAAAATCAGCGATTGCTTAATCGATCTCGGGATTACTTTACACCCTCTGCAGGGCTCATGAAGAAACGATTGGGGCACCATCTAGATCTTAGCTATCATCAGGTGGCGTTGAGAGCCTTTTGTGCGAGGAGAAGGTCTGCTGCAAGCCCAGGAGAACCTACATAGTCTTTAAGCGCCGACATTTGTTTGAAGTCTGTGGGGTCAAAGCTATCGCCGAACTTATCTCCGACAATGTTCCCGAAAATCATATTATCCTCCAAACATCCTTCACAAGCTCTGCCTAAGTCGATAGACGCATCAATGTAAGCTGCCTTAGCCTGGTCCCTGCGCAAGACTAGAGCGTCCTTTTGACTCTGAAGCTGGGGTAGTGTATCGGGATCGTCTCCCGCGCTATCTATCTGTGCGTCGAGGTCTGCAAGCTGATCTTCTAAGGCACTCGCTTCTGCGCGTAGCACAGCTACATCGTCGGCCTGTGCCACCAAGGTTTGAATGGGCTGCAATGCCCCCTCAACAACTTCTTTAGCTCCCTGAACTTCTTTAGCTCCCTGAACTTCATCAGCACCCGCTTCTGCAACCTCGCTCATCAGGCCTTTCACCATCGTACATACAGGCATTGCTGTGTCGACGGTGGCCTCTGCCTTAGCTAAATCCGCAGCAAAGGAGTCGGACAGCATCCATCTAGCCGCCGAACGCATGACGTCCTTGTCCCCCAGTTTCATGTCGGTGGCGAATTTCTGATTGACCATGCGAGTCAACAAAGGGCTTCTGCTTGTAAAAGAGCGCATAGCACTGGAACGTTTGTTTTTGTTAGCAGCTTGAAGCTTTCCTCGAAAACCCTTGATAGCGCCTATGTCTTTGTCAAGTGTTTCAATTCGATCAACAGCCTTATCGACTCTGTCGGCCTTAGCGGCACTCTCCCACTTCTTTGGGGCGGCACCAAGTTTTCGCGTCTCCTTACCTGCAACTCGATCAAACGAAGCCTTCTTTCGGCGCTGCGATTTCTTCGCATCCCCTACACTACCAAATTGCTTATGCTTCTGGTTTTTACTTGACGCTGTTTGCTTGTCGCCACCCGTATCCTCTGCAAAGCGAATCCCACGCTGCGGTACCGCGATACCAGACTTTGCACTCATCGCCTCTAGTTCCCCAGAGCCTTGCTCATTGTCCGCTGCCTTTCCAGCGCCAAAGGCCTGCCCAACTTGCTTCAACGCTGAACGCACAGGTGGCGGAGGTAACTTGCCTCCAGGGTAGGGACTTCCCCGCCCTTGCAAAGGCTCTGCCCTGGCTTCGACGGCAAGCCCCTGTCCCGAAGCCATGATAGCCCCTTGAGCAAGGTTATCCACGGCATCGTCGGTTTCAACGATGGCGGCATCCGGACCCGACAGGCCATGAACCACGGCATCATCGGGCAGCAGATCGTCAAAATCCACAGAAGAATGTCGAGAGTCATCGGGGACAGCGCCCCGCATTCCAGCATCCATATAACAAACCAATCGTCGAGTATAGAATAAAACATCTAATAACAATTAATATAATTATAACATTTATGTTATTTATTAAAGAAATCAGTAATATTTCATGTTAGTGATAATTAAACACGAAGCGCTGGTACATGCTTAGCCCAAAACATAGTCCAGGTTAGACGTAAAAAAATGTTGAACCCTGCAGAAAGTGTTAGGAAGCCTCGGAATCAGTTGCGACACCTCTATATTCTCATGAGACCCGGAGGGGCGACTCATTGCAGCCCCACCCGGAAGGGTGGGGTGAAGCATAGAACACTCCGGAGGCCTGTAAGGTCGACTCATGTGTCGCACTTAGAGCGCTCAAAAGCTTAATTAGCCTACCTGGGGCTACGCCCTAGGCTATACACAGGTTACAGCCCTTCGGGCCTAAAAAAAAGTAACGTTGCATTTCTTTACACTTTCTACAGCGCTCCGGTGATTGATTTGTCTACTTGCTATCATTCATAAAGGAGTGAAAAAAGAAGCGTCGCCTTCGAGCGAAGGCGACGCACAGAGTCGAATAGGTGAGTGTACGATCTACACGCTATTCCGTAGAGCTCGCTGCGCCCGAGCCAGCTCCGAAAAGATCGGAAAACAGCCCTTTAATTCTATCACCAGGGTTTCTAAGCAGCCCTAAACTTAGCAACTCCTCCACAAATTCTCTTGCCGGCGGAGCGTCGTCATCAAACGATCCCATTTCAAACAGGCGCGAGAGCAATGTTTGAATAGCAGTCGCCTTGATAGGGAACTTCGCACGCAATCCTTCGAGTGTGAGACCAGAATCGGCGCCTTCACCCAACATCTGCTCGATACACGATTCCCAAGGCATCATGATGGTATCTTCTGGTAGCGTAAGGAACATGGGAGTAGAGAAGCGCTCACCGTGGTAGCCCTCAGGAGCTGTCACACGGTGTGGAGTCGCTCTAATCATACCCGCTGACTTAATCTCCAACATATCACCTCCGTTCAAAACGACAAAGCCGTCAGCAACAGAAACCTCCGTCCACACTCCGTTCCTTAACAATTCAAGCCCTTTAAGGGACGCCGCGGCAAGGATGGTCAAGAAATTGAGATCAGTATGCGCTGAAGCCCATTCTGTGCCAGGAACAGGTTCTTTGTAATAAGCTAGACGTAGGCGGTGAACACCTTTATCAATATACTCATCACTCTTTTCAGGAGCAACGCCGAGACCTTCGAAAAAGACCTTAAGAACGCTTCTGCCACATTCAACCAACTCTTTATAGTAGTCGGTGATCACGGGACGGTATTCGCCCACGTTAAAACCATGCTCGGGGCAATCTTCAGGCCATTCGCTGCGTTCATCAGGCTTCAAGTCCTCATCGGCTTTCAAACAGTTCGGCGTATAGAAAACACACTCTCTGTTATTCGGCTTATCGTTGCCTGGGGCCCCTTCCTTGTCATACCAACCTGTTTGCCCTCGGTTTTTGTGATCGTACTTCTCCTTCTGTGCACGCGGTTGATGAAACATACTCCCCATTTGGGTGTGCACGCCATTAACTCTGGCACATACATCCGGCGCTCTAATAGCAATAAAGCCCACAGCACGCATTGCGGTGATCACCTCAGCTACCGCAGCCTTTCGCGCAGCCCCTGGCGCCATCGCGGCTATTTCCGCTAAATCAAAGTGAGGAATGGTCGTTCCCGCGATCTGTAGCCCCAAACTTGCGATATCTATCTCCGAAAAATTAATTGCAGACTTAACTGCTCCAACCAGATTTTGCATCAAACCCACTCCCTGTTCTAACACGTCTTTGCTTGAATGCCCTTTCGGCGCAGCAACACCGGCCCCATCTCCGATTCCGCCGTCGCCACCAACTACTCCGGGTGAGAGTTTTACCTGTACGTCTTCCATGTTGGACTCCTGTCGTCATGTGTCAAAATTGAAGTTAGAACCACAGTAAGGTTAATGGGATAGAGAAGAATTCACTTGCTTGTCAAGGCAATTTTCCATGTGCAAGCTGCCAATTGGCTCTTTAGCCGCTCCCGCACCACCTGCGAAGAACGCGTTCCAGACACAACGGCTTTAATCTGTAAATATCTAATTATAATAACGTTAATACTTAAACTATAACTTTTAAACAACTGATATTTTTAAAAACACTATTAATGTTAAAATATTACTATGGACGGATATAAACCTAACTTCACTCCTGCAAACCCCATCAATCCGGGGATACTAGGTCCAAGTGATGGCGAAGACAGCTTCGACATCCTAAGTGCTAGCCCTACGCAACTTGGGACTACAGATGTCGCGTTAGGATTTTTGAAGCATGCCGCTGCGATCTCCGGGAACAGCGACCTCGCAGAAAATGCGAAGCAGGCGCGCTTCATTGTGCGCTGGTTCCAGGGGCAGCGAGCGATTCAGAAGGGAGAGATGCAGAAGGATTTCCAGATTTCCCCTATTGACTCGGCAAGAAACGAATCGAAATGGTGGAAGACACTGATGTCAGCAGTCGGCATGGTGACGACCCCACTTTCCGTCGCATCACGGACAGGAGTACTCGATAGCGTTATGGAGGGTATGGGTATTGGTGACGGCTGGCGCACCTACACCATGGACACTTTGGATTCAGAGCTTCAAGCTGCAGGTAGCACCGTATTTGAAATGAAGAAGCTAACCAAAGGGTCCGGCCTGCAAGCGGCGTGGGAACGCTTCAATGCTCTTAACGAAGGAAATACCGAAGAAGAGTGGCGCGACGCACGCTTAGGACTAATGAAGGCAAGCAGTGACGTTGCGCTGCTAGCAGCCAAAGTTTTCGGCTACAAAGACGTCTCAGCAGGCTTTGGAATAGTTTCTGCGGGACTCGGAGGTGTGCAGCTTTACAATCGCGTCTATGGAACAAAAGGTGTTCAAGCGCAATTCGATGAGATGAAGAGCTCTGCAACAGCGGTGATGACTCAGCAAATCCGTGAAACTCAGGCACTGCTTCGTGACAGCACTACGCTTTCTACCGAAGAAAGGCGTGCGGAAATCAGCTACTACGAACAGGAACTAACGGTGCAAGTGGAGTACCTTGCAACGCTCGACAACGAGCATGACTTAGCTGCAACAGTCCACTGGTACAACAAGTCGGTATCTCCCCTTTTGGAAAAAATGGGTGTATCTCCCCACTACTCTGCAGAACTCTCAACTTTGACCGAAGACATCCAAACTTTTGCCGATACAATGCTTTCTCGGCAATCTCAAGCGATAGACGTCCTAACAGCTCACCAAAATGAGATCGACAAGCAGTTAGTGGTCATCGACCGCAGGCTCGACTTCCTCAATAACGCCCTCGTAAAAAAAGGGATGGGACCGCGTGCTGTTGCCATCACACGGAAGAACCTGGTCGCTATTAAGATGGATCTGCTGAGCCACAGTCACGAGGTCGAAAAAGCGATGAAGCCCACGCAATCAGACCCTAACTTACTTGGCCACACTAGCACTTTGGATGAGAAGTCCATGAAAGAACGCACGAGCTGGGCAATTGAAGCCTATCGCGTAGTTCAAGAAGGCAAGAAGCTGGACGTTGCAAACCGCATCGAACAAGCGTCGACTCTCATGCCTTAGAGCTAAGCCAGCTAACTATATTAACTAATAAAATGATTTATATAATAACAAAAAGACTAGATATCAATACTTAACAACACAATATATAGATAACCTAATGGATGATTTATATAGTAAGTTCAGTACACCAAGCGATAATTACCCGTTATTTTCCAAAGCTAAAGGCACCCCTGATTCTCCAGAAGACGAACAAATCCCCTCTCTCTCTGCTGATGACACAAAAAAGATCAATTTGGCACTAGGCATGCTCGAAAAGACCGCAAAGTTGCTAGGTCATGACGGTGTTGCAAAAGCCGCCAAACAGAGCAAAACCCCCTTAAAGGCGTCAAAATATACGCGACTAATCCACGCAGGTAGCATAGCATCGAAGCTAAAGGCCAATCCGTTATCCTACTCTGCTAAGGACGCAAAAAAATGGCTTGCTGGAATCACAATCTCGGCAGGCATTGCCCATATGATCCTTTCATACGCCGGAGGTAGTGACGGCGCCATCGACAGGACTTTAAAACACCTTGGAATCGACGATGAATGGCGCACATGGTTTGGTGAGGGAGTAGATGCAGAGATCGCCACTTTGGAGGCCGTCGGAAAAGACCTATCTCAACCCAAGCTAGCGTTGGGATATACCGCAGCAGTAGAGGCCTATAACGCGCTCGATGAGCACAGCACTACAGAAGAACGGCGGACCGCAACGTTGATGCTCGCAAAGATGGTCGCGAAAACCGCGAGTGCTGGAGCCAAAACGCTTAAATTCGATAAGGCGAGTTTAGCTTTAGGCGTTCTCTCTCTTTGCATAGGCGGCGCACAAGTGTACTACAAGGGCGGTGACGTAAATGGAGCACCCGAACGATTTAACGAGTTTAAAACTTCAGCCAAAGACCTCGTTACGCAACAAATTCATGGCGTACAAGCGAGCATCAAACATGACAAGCGTCTAAATCCGCAAGAAGTTGAAAGAGAGTCCAAGTACTACGACAACCTTCTACAAGGCCAACTGGACTACCTGGACGAAATCTCACATGAAGAGGAGCTTTTGGGTGCAGTGCGCTCCTTTGCAAACAGCTCCGTGCCTGGTGACTCCGCCATCAGAGATGAACTTCGGATATTGGCAGGTGAAGTAGAGGGGTACGCACGGACTTTAAAAACCCGGGAGACTAGAGCTACGGTGCGCCTTGAGAATCACCTTGATACCGTGGACGCACAATTGGAGCTTCTTAATTCCAAGCTAGACTACCTTACGTCTACAGCCCCTAAAACAGGAATGTCCCCACACCTCATCGCGCAAACACGTCATATGCTCACGTCCATAAAAATCCCCCTCCTCAGCCATCGTATTGATGTTATCAAGGCGATGGAGCTCCTTCAGCCCGACGTTGACAGTGGCGGTTACCTCAAGCTGTTGGACTCAGAGTCGCCAAAAGCACGCGCTAAGTGGGCCATTGAAGCTCATAAAGTGGTCCATGCAGGTGAAAGGCTAGACATCGCTAGTCGCATCGAAAAGGCATCTTCTCAACTCCCCTAACGCCCATATGGACTCAGAACCCGTCGCAGAAAGTACCACCGAGACACAGAGCCGCCGAAATCAGATGAGAGGGCTCTATTCCCCTTTTTTCTTCATCCTCATCAGGGCCCCTTGTTTGCTACACACACTTCCTGGGTACGCGGGAAGCGAATCAGGCAAGTTCCCACGAGAAGCAAGCTAGCAAGTGCAAGCAAGTAGAGCGGCAGTGGCCACGCAGTCCCGTTGTGGCACAGACTCATCCCATACGTAAAAGCTGCTATCAAGATGTAGTAACACCCTCCAAACACCGACCCTGCTGTGCCTACGGCGTGTGAGTACGCTTTGAGGGCGATACTCAGGCTATTTGAAATCACGAGTCCTATCCCCACAAAAAGCGTCAAGAGCGCTCCAGCCACAAGCCCCATTCCCAAGGCATCGAGTGACAACAGCTCTGCTCCTACAATCCCTACGAAGAGCAGCCCACCAACTGTGCTTGTAAAAGCACCTGTAGCAATCAAGCGTTCGGCGCCTACACGAGAGCTTAGCCGATAGGAAATCCTTGCTGACAGTAGTGTAGCTGCAGCGATAACAAGCCCAAAGACGCCGTAAGTACTGGGGCGCATCCCTAGTTGCTCCACAAAAACAAAAGGCGCTTCCTCGTAAAAGCTAAACAAGATGCCATTGGTCGCAGCGATTAACAGAACGTGCCCCCAAAACGCTGGACAACGAAACATTGAGGTTATCAAACGAGAAACCTGTTTTGTGCTCGGACGCTCAAGGTGCTCCGGACGTGTCTCTGGAAGACGCACGCAGGACCACGCAATGAAAGCCACAGCCAGCACGGTAAGAAATGCAAAATTCGATCTCCATCCACACAGCTCCGTTAAAATACCGCCTAGGAGGGGGCCTATGGCAGGTGAAAAAGCCAAGGCCCCTCCCAGGACAGCAAACAATTGAGCTCGACGCGCACCATCATAGACATCGCGTAGCATCGTCATCGTAATCACCGAGCCGACACTAGCACCAACGGCTTGAACAAAACGCCAACAAAGGAGCGCTGCAATATTATTGGCCACGCCGCAGGCAACACAGGCAATGGCATAGATGACAAGTCCCAGTAACATCACCGCGCGCCGCCCCAGACGGTCCGAAATAGCTCCCCATAGAGTGACACCTAAGGCAAAACCAAGGAAGTAGATGGCAAGGGTAGCTTCTACGGCGTGAGCGCTTGCTGTAAGGCCCTCCATGATAAAAGGGAGCGCTGGGGTGTAGATTGTCTCGCTAAGCTGCGGAAGTCCCACTAGAGCCAAAATAAGGGCTATCGAGAGCTTTGTCGTTTCGTTGATTTTACCCATTCCTCAACCTCCTCTTATTCAATTGGTTATGCTCCCACTATACAAATAAGACAAAATATTTACAATATCACATATAGTCCACTATTCGTAACTTATGGTTAATAATGAGCCGACTCGCCCAAATCGAAGCCTTCGTCCTAATCGCTAAGCTTGGAAGCTTTGCCGCCGCTGCCCGCAAGCTCGGGATTTCCCCTGCTGCCATCAGCAAGCAGCTGAGTCGACTCGAAGGTGAGCTGGGCATCCAGCTCATTCAACGCACCACACGTCACCTTGAACTCACAGACACCGGCACCAGCTACCGCGCTCAATGCGAGCGCATATTGGAGGAAGTTGAAGCCGCCAACGCGTTGGTCTCACAGACAAAATCCGCACCACACGGCAACCTCGAAGTCGTCTGTGGGCGCCACTTTGGACTCAGCTTTGTAGTACCTCATTTACCAGAGTTCCTGGATACGTATCCTGACGTGCACTTGAACTTAGAACTCGCCGAGCGCATGCCAGACTTAGAAGCCGAAGCCGTCGATGTTTTGCTTGGGATGAGTATCTCGGCCACTGGGCGCACAATTCAGAGACGTGTCGCCACCACACGCTATGTCTTTTGCGCCGCGCCAAAGTATTTAGACATGTATGGCACTCCGCAAACTCCAGAAGAGCTGGCGAAGCATCGCTACATCACCCACAGCATGCGAAGGCCCGACAACGTCCTTGAGCTACATAAGGGTGCTACTTTGAGCGTCGATCCCTACCTACGTGTCAACGACGTCAGCACAATGTTACGCCTAGCGGCGAAAGGAAGCGGCATCATCATGGTGCATCACTACTCGGCACAAGATCGACTCCAGCAAGGCTTACTGATAGAGGTGTTGGAAGGCTATGGCATGACCGACGTTCCCATCTATGTTGCCTACCCCGAACGACGCTTTGTACCGGCGAAGGTGCGCTGTTTTATAGATTTCATCGTCTCGAAAATCAGCACATGAGTACTGGTTGGGTTGTGACGGCGGGCTTCTTCTACTTCCGACTGGAAATCACCACCGAGGCACAGACTCGAGCTTCGACTTTTCTAGCATAAACCACGGCGGGTCATCACATTAGATCACATAAATAACACGTGATCATCTAAGGCACTCAAACCTCCTTCATGAGGCCCAACGGGCCGTCTTATGATAGCCCCACCCGGGAGAGAGGGTGCAGCATATAATTACTCTGAGCCCCATCGAGAGTGTAAAGAAATGCGACGTGACCTTTTTTTAGGCCCGAAGGGCTGTAACCTGTATAGCCTGTGGTGTAGCCCCAGGCAGGCTAATTAAGCTCCGGAGCGCTGTAAGTGCGACACATGTCTTGCATGGATGTGTCGCACTTACAGCGCTCAGAGAGTATTTTGGACCTTCCCCGGGCTACGCCCGGGGCTATACAGGTGGCTGGCCTTTCAGGCCGCCTGAAAACGTGCTAGCTC
>JAJFMA010000135.1 GCA_021772415.1 Chlamydiota bacterium | reverse complement strand
GTTTTCGGTGAACTGCCTAACCCTTCAAGAAGTTCATCGCTTGATCTCCATTGAATCTCTTTTGGTTCAATGAGAATTTCTTTTTTTTCAAAGATCCGAGCCAAACGCTCGCCCAGTTGATCCCAAGGGAAAGGAGGCATTGCGCCTGTAAGCGGAATAGAATCCAGCTGCTTTAACTCGGGTTTAACGCTTCGCACCCAGTCTAAATAGTGTCGGGAAAATGGCATAATAATATAGCAACTTATTGTGTAATGTTGTTGAAAAAGTCTCTACTCTCCCCCCATTCCTGCCAGAAAAAGTGGTTGATGAAAATACTATGAAGAAAATTCGCCCTGAATGCGTAAAATAAGGGGTTTCTTATATGAAATATTCATAGCTAGCATCTTGAGTGACTAATACACCAGCTTATAAAGGATTTGTCATTTGGTCAATCATTATTTAATCAACGACAAAAGACTCTTCATCGACTATTTTGCTTAGAAATTAAGCTCAAAATATTATTTTTGAGGAGCTGACTCCCTGCGCGTGCTGGCGATCGATAGAATAACATCATTTATCACTCGTATGGCTTTATTAAAGCTGCGAAAATAATTTTCAAAGCCCTATTTTTTGATCCATCATCAACTATTTGATCCGCTATCTCGAGAGCTTCATCAAGCTTTCCTACTTCTGCTAAAGCTTCGCAAACATTTTTCAAAGCCCAACTCTTTCGTTCGTTATCAGCTATTTTATCCGCTATCTCGAGAGCTTCCTTAACCTTGCCATCTCTTGCTAAAGCTTCGCAAACGTATCCCAAAGCCAACCCCTTTAATATGTTATCAACTATTTTATCCGCTATCTCGAGAGCTTTTTTAACCTTGTTGTCTCTTACTAAAGCTGCGCTAATAATTTCCAAAGCCCAATCTTTTTCTCGCTCATCAACTATTTTGTCCGCTATCTCGAGGGCTTCCTTAATCTTGACCTCATTTGCTAAAGCTTTGCAAACAGATTTCAAAGCCAACCCCTTTACTTTGCTATCAACTATTTCATCCGCTATCTCGAGAGCTTCCTTAACCTTGCCCTCTTTTACAAAAATCCTGCAAAGAGATAAAAAAGCGCCCTCTTTAATGACTTCATCACCTATTCGGTTAGCAGTTTTGATTATCCTGTTTAGGGTTTTGATAGCATAAGGCGCAGCCAGGTCAATGATTATATGCTCGTAGATCACATCACAAGCTTCTCTGCGCACCGCCTTACTGCTTTTTTCAACAAACTCTAAAACAACCTCTAAATCACCCTCAAAATCCTCAAAATCCAACATGATAAATATCATCTCTTGAAGGAGAATAATATCCACCGGAGCTTTTCCAGCCATCCTGTTGAAAATCTCAGTAGCTGCACCGACAAACCCGTCACGAAATAGATTCAATGTAATTTCTGTGAAAGTATAATGCAAAACACTCATAGGATCCAAATCAAGAGGCTTTCCTTCTTTAAAGCCTGTCAATTCGATTATCCTATTCATACAGCCCAACTCGGCTAAATTTGCGGCAACAGATAGGAGAGAATCGGTAGGATCAAGCGGATTCTTCAGTAAATCAGGTATTTTTTGGCAAATCCCTTTTAAGCGAGCTGCGTCTTCAAAAAATGAATTCCAATCCCTTTTACCTTCGGTTTTTTTTCTCAAATCGTCCAGCTCTTTCGGTTTCAGATCGATCAATGTTTCTAAAATCTGCTCCTTCAGCTTTGCGACCGCTTTCCCCACTAGATTTAAACCAGCAAACTCCTTAATTTCTGCCGCTTTTCCATTACTAAAAACATTTTTCAATTTTTCACTATGGAGCGTGCTCTCTGAACTTTCGCTTAGCAGATCCGCAAATTTTAATGTTGAGCAGAGCTCTCTTTTTCCCGGTTCTAACGAAATACGATTCAGCAGTTTACTCGCTTGATTGGCATGTAACAGCTCATTCGTATCGAGAAAAGAAAACACCTCTTCAATGAGCTCTTCGGGTAACATGCCACATGTCATCTTTTCTCGATTCGGGGCTTCATTCAAACCTCCACTCGAACAAGAAACATAAACAGACTCTAAATTATTCATAAAAATCTCAACTAAAAATTGAAAAAATTAAATCATTTATAACATTTAGTTTAATTAAAATCAAGAAGACCACCCCCCCTTGCCCTCAAGATGTTAAGTTGACATAAAATGCCCGAAAATCGAGAATGCTTTCAGAATCCGCTACTTAAGTGATTCGAATTAGGGGAGATATCATGGGAAACATCATTGAAGTTTTACAAGAGCGCGGTTTCATCGATGCAATGACAAGCGAAAACCTGTCGCAGGTTACCCAAAAACCAATTAAGGTCTATTGTGGATTTGACCCTACTGCTGACAGCTTGCATCTCGGAAACCTTGTAGCTATTATGGGACTCGCTTGGTTTCAGCGCTTTGGACATACACCTGTGGCGATTTTAGGCGGCGCTACCGGTATGATTGGGGATCCCTCCGGAAAAACGACAGAAAGACAACTCCTTGATGAGGCGACAATTCAGCGCAATGTTGAGGGAATTCGAAAAAACTTGGAAGCTTTTCTCGACAGCAATCATCCAACTGCAAAACCGATCATACTGAATAACCTGGACTGGTTCAAAGAGATCTCGATGATTCAGTTTTTGAGGGATATCGGAAAGCGCTTCCGTTTAGGTCCTATGCTTTCGAAGGATAGCGTAAAAACGCGCCTCAATTCCGAAGAAGGGATGAGTTTCACAGAGTTTAGCTATCAAATTTTACAAGGGTATGATTTCCTGCACCTATTCAAAACCCACGGAATTACTGTCGAGCTTGGGGGCAGCGATCAGTGGGGTAACATCACCGCAGGAATCGATTTAATTAGAAAAACAGAGAGCCAGGAAGCATACGGCATCACCTTTAGCCTTCTTACAAAAGCTGATGGTCAGAAGTTCGGAAAATCAGAAAAGGGGGCCGTTTGGCTCTCCCCTGAAAAACTCTCACCCTATGAATTTTATCAATACCTTGTTCGCGTTGAAGATGCCGATGTCATCACCTTGATGCGAATGCTGACATTCATGGAAATGTCGGAAATTCGGCATTATCAGGAATGGATGAACCGCAGCGACTACCCGCCAAGAGCCGCACAAAAGAAGCTTGCTGAAGAGATTACAAGACTTGTTCATGGTCAACAAGGTTTGGATATGGCACTTAAAGTGACAGAAAGTATGGCTCCCGGATCTGAAACGAAGCTGGATCTTAATGCCCTGGAGAGTTTAATTGAAAACACGCCTTGTTATGAGCTGAGCAAAGAGGCACTGATTGGAAAAAAACTGATTGACCTGCTAACAGAAGCTGGCCTGCAATCAAGCAAGGGAGAAGCTAGAAGATTGATTCGAAATGGAGGGGTCTATTTAAATAATGAGAAGGTTGATACTGAAAATGCTTTAATAGAAGCAAATCACTTGATAGGCGAGAAGTTACTACTGCTCTCAACCGGTAAAAAGAACAAAATTTTGGTGCGCATTACAAAATGATCTTGAGTTCAAAGCTTAATACACTATAAAAGTAAAGCTTAAGCTCAAAAACCCTGGACTTACAACGCACCAGTTGGGTAACATGTAAAAACGAAAAAGTTATTTTTTTTAATTATGAAGGAGTTCGAGTCTATGTC
>JAJFMA010000134.1 GCA_021772415.1 Chlamydiota bacterium | reverse complement strand
GTTTTCGGTGTGCTTCCTTGTCATGGACCCAATGGACCCAATGGACCCAATGGACCCAATGGACCCAATGGACCCAATGGACCGGATGGACCGGATGGACCGGATGGACCGGATAGACCGGATGGACCGGATGGATCCAATGGACGGAGTAGATGGTGCCACTGCCTCCGTTCTAAGGCCCGAAGGGTCGTCTTATGATAGCCCCACCCGTCAGGGTGGGGTAAAGCAAAAAAGCACCCTGAGCCCTGTCAGGGCGGATTGTGGCCCCATGTGTCGTCTATTCCACGAGACCAGCAGCGAAAACCGCATCTTGGTGGACTTGGTATGCTGCCGTGACCTGTGGAAGCCCATATGTTTCTGCAAGTGCTGGTATCCAGCCGAGCTCATCGCCTGCACGCACCTCAATCGTTCTCAGCAGTGCGGTCTCGAGCTGCAGAACTAGAGCGCTCCATTCCAACGCTCTTGCTGCCGCAAGCAGGCGCGTGATGCGCCCAGCGAGCACGCCTATATCCAGATCCGCGATATCCGACTCTAGAAACGCTGGGCGGCGCTGATAGAGGATACTATGGATGGTGGCAAGGTCCTCGCCGGCTAAGTCAGGATCTTCCAAGTCGAACTCCACTTCACCCATATTGTAGCCGTCGCCACCTTCACTAAGGTACGTCTGTAAACGTCCACAGTTGCTCATGAGTACGCGTTTGTGAAAGGGCATTGCCTGATCCAGTAGACTAATTGTAACGTCCGCTGAGACTTCACTCAACGGCTCAATATTTGCACTTAGAATGAGTTTATGCTGTAAAAGCGCGCTCCCCTGCAGATTGGCTTGGGCATACAACCAGCACTGTGTGCGCAGATCTTTGCGGTCATAGGTATTAGCGAACGTCCATATATCGCCAATGTTCGCAGCTGTAATCGAGCGCTTGAGATAGCTTTCACAGCGGTCCATGAGCCCAGCTTGATGATGCTGGTTTCCGATGCGGTACAACTCTATCGCAAGAGTAGGCGTTAGGGGAGACAGGATCTCTCCGGTATAGAGGAATTGCGCCAGGCACTCTAGCGCTGCGGCGCTGGTGCCTGGTCCAACATCGATCTGTTCGGCGTCGCCTACTGCCCAACGCTGTGCGACGAGCGCCCTGTTGGCGATCCGTGAGTGTTCTCCAGAACGGAATGTGACGGGGCTTTCTCCCGGATCTAGTGCTAGTTCTTCTCTGCGACCAAGGAATTCGGGATCTTCCCAAACGATGGTGACATTGCGCTCCCAGTTGGCGGCGAGTAGAGCATCTCTAGTCTCTTGACCGACTCCCGTACGGGTGAGGTTGAGGTAAAGACCTTGAGGTAGGATTTTTGGGCCGGCATGTGTGTAGAAGGTACTATCATCGACTTGTTTGCATCCAGATAGATCCAGACGTTCAATGTTCCCGCAATATACAAGCCTATCTACAAGCGTGCCGCATGCGGCAGCCGTGAGCTCAGAGCATCGTCTAAAGCTCATTTTGCGGACGTTAGGGAACTTACTTGGCAGGTGTACGGCGGTGTGCGCATTTACTAGAGGATTGTCATTGGCGATGAGGTTGCGACACGTTGCATTCACAGGCATGTCACCCATCAGATACTGATGCTGATGCAGCCAGAAGAAGAGGCTGTCGGGGTCCATCTCTGTGTGGTCTGCGGGAAAGACAGCATCGATACCAAGTCCCGTTAGGTGCTGCTGAATGAGAAATAGCAGCTCCTTAGGTCCCGTGAAAGCATTTAATGCATGCGCTTGAAAGTGCACGCAGTTAGCGAAATCGCGTAGTAGCATAGGCTTTGAACAGCGTAGCGTATTAAGTGGGATCTCGCCGACAGGCAGTGCTGCCGGAACTCGCGCCCGCTGCAGGCTTGGAATGAGCACTAAACGATGGAGTATGTCGCAGGTGCCGCCGACGCATGTGCTGATGTCGAGTGCGCGTAGGTGCTCTAGCTGCAGTAGCGCCGCGGTAAGCTCTGGTGTGAGCATCATGCCATTAAGGCGCAATTGTCGCAACTCAGGAAGTTGTGAGAGCACGCTCAAGCATGTTGCCTGAGACATCTGTGGAATCGTGATGTCTGTTAAGTGCCGCATGTTCTCAGGCAAGGTGACGGTAATAGCTCGATCACCAGTGAGCTGAGGTGCGGCTAGCAGCAAATCGTCGATGGATCCAAGGTCTGCACTTGGATGGACGATCAGGTGTGTCACGCCCGCATAGCGATTGAGTAGCGCTTCAAAATCTGTCAGCGGTATATGAGGGCGGGTGGGATTTCCGAACTCGAGTTCGGTAACTTGGGCACATGCCAATTCAAAGGCAGCGGTATTACCTTCACTGTTCCATATTCTTGTTATGTGTAGGCATTGTGTTGCCAATGCAGGAAGGATGACAGCATCGTCGATGCTCGCGCCATGTAGCAGCAGCTCCCTTAGCTTTGGAAGAGCAGCAGCGAGTGCGGTGACCGAGTCGTCGTCGATGCTTTCACAGCCTTTTAGACTTACACATACTGCATCCGGGAAGCTGAGGCTAATGGCTTGGAGCGTCTCATCTGTAGCTAAAAATCCTTCCGCATCGACGATGGTATTTCCAACAAATTGCATGCGCGCAAGCAGGTTATGAAGATTGTCCCCCCACATGAATGCGAGGCCTGCGAGCTTTAGGGTTGTAGGTTCCATATCATTGTTTATGACATTGACACGTAAGTCAGGGCACGCCTTCATTAGAGCAAATAGATGGGCTAGGTCGCTTTCAGAGAGCTTTCCTTCAATCTGTATGCCTGCAGCCTTCAGCGGCTCTTTTTGTGCGAGCTCGACAAGTAGCGGTAGGGCTTCCACTCCAATTTTCAGCCACCCTTCGTGGGTCTTGGCTTTGACAGTGTGCGTAAGCATCCACGGTCCATATGTGTTATGCGCATTGATCGGAACGACGCCGTCACCACTTTTCACGGCTGTGGCTTGTACAGCTCTTTCTATAGCGGTGGGCTCGGCAGCAGGTATATGATGTCCGTTTAACCGGCTAGCGAGTCTCTTGCATGCATGTTGGTCTTCGAGAAGGACTTTTAGGTTCGCATCGCAAGCAAAGTGATTCAGTGAGGCGTTGACTTCGCCTTGGCTGTGCGCCTGCACAAGGGTTAATAGTGGCAAGAGCGCTAGTCGCAAATCTTGGTAGCGTGTGTTGGGGGTGTTCAGAGCTATGTTCGCATTGCCTATGGCGATTTGAAGGTCTTTTGCAAACGCAAGGCCGGCTTCTGTTGTAACAGGACTGCCGACAAATTGACGGCACTCCTCGCTGAATGTTGCGGTGTAGGTAGCGCCGTTGAGCGCCCTCAGCTGCTTGAGCAGGTTTACGAGGGTCATCAGTTCGTCGAGGTTTCCGTCGGCGTTAAAGTAGTCGTGTTTAGCTGCACCTAGCCGTACTTCGGCGTCGGCGAATAGCGTGACAATACGCGAGCCGTCGATAACAGCTGCACTTAGAGCTTCGCGCTGTTCATTATCCGCAATTTCTGCTGTCAGAGCGTCAAGGGTTGCGTTGCCATTCCAGTCCGCGGGAGGCACACAATCATCAACGAGTGTGCGCAGAATACCAAAACATGTGAGATAGCGACTGAGCTCGGCTCGTAGCTGATTAGGATTATTGCCGTTTAGGGCTTCTGCAGCACTTTGAGTTTGCCCTTGTAAAAAGGGGGTGCAAATTTCCACAAGGGCAGTTCCATCGTCAATGCGCTCTAGCAGAGCTTGCAGTCCAGTGTCAGCGTGCTCGGGATTTTGCAGCGCAGTGACTACACACGGCGGCAGAGGATATCGGTTTGCTAGCGCAGTGAAGAAATCGGTGATACGTCGATCGCCGAGTTCTAACTGATTACAACAAGCGGTGATGAAGTTCCGTAGTTCGTTCTGTAAGGTGAGAGGGTTGGGAACAGCTGCCGCGTCATATTCGGAAGGTAGCGCTTGAAGGACTGTGTCCATACCGAGTAGCTGATAATGAAGAGCATCACAGCGACGAACTTCACGGGGTTCGGTGCAGAGCTGGAAAGTCATCCCACGCCACATCATACCTGTACATGAGCGCATCCACTGTTGATAGCGGTCGTTGAGAGCATCAACGCCATCAAGGATAGTGCCCAGGTGCGCGCGCAATGTGTCACCGCGTAGCTGAGCTGCGTCAAGGCCGCCTATGCAGTCGATGACGGCGCTGCGTACGGATTTAATGACGATCGCAAGGCCCGTGGTGTCGTTGTCCGTCGCAACGTAAGTGTCGGGAGCGTCTTCATCGGCTCCGCTCTGGATTGCCACCCATCGGTTATTGTCACCCGCGTTTCCGAAGGTATCGGTTATGCCATTTAATCTTTCCATAAATCAACCATGCCATTTTGTATTCAATATAATACATTCGATCCGTTTTTAGATAATAAATATTGTTCGAATTAACTTCAACAATTTGATTGTGTTGCCAGGAAGTGTGGGTTAATGAAAATTTGATCGGGGTGATTTGAGAGTATACAAAACGAGACGCCTGACAAGATGTATAGCCTTGGGCGAAATTCGAAAGGCGGGCCAAAAACGCTGAGCCCTTGCTGTGGTGTTAGGAAACCTCGCGAGACCTCCAAATACATGTACGTTTTCATGAGGCCCGGAGGGTCGACTTATTGTAGCCCCACCCGGGAGGGTGGGGTGAAGCATAGAAGATTCCGGAGGCCTGCAGAGATTGTAAAGAAATCAAAGCATCACGCTTAAAAAAGAGCCCGAAGGGCTCAGATATTAAAGCCCAGGGCGCAGCCCTGGGAGAGATAGGTTATATATCGCACCCTGAAGGGGTGCGACCTGGGCTTTACTATCTGAGCCCGTTGGGCTCAAAAAAATGGCTGCCGTTTTATTTCTTTACACTCTCGTTGGGGCTCAAATTCATGTTTTAGTCTACCCCACCCTCACGGGTGGGGCTATCATAAGACGGCCCGTTGGGACTTAGAACCAATTACTTACCAATACCTCTAGTTTAGTTAAGGGAGTTGCATCCAGTGTTTAAAAATAACATTTAAATTTTTTGGGTAATGACAAGGGCAACGCCCTGGGTAAACGTGAAAGACAATTCGCACCCTGAAGGGGTGCGATATGATTAGTGATTACAATGCCCTAAAAATAGAAGCAAACTCATCTCTAAATTCTTGTGGGAGGTCTTCCTTGATCAAAGTACTCGTTTGAATCGCACCCTTTCAGGGTGCTATTCCTACTATCTCCATTCCCAGGACGTAGTCCTGGACTATACTATCTGAGCCCGGAGGGCTCGTCGGATGAATAGCACCTGCGAGGTTTTTATGCTCCGGTTCCAGGAAGCTGGCGTCCTCCACCTACGTCGCTAACAGACGAACTCACCTCAAAGCTCGGCGTCGATCCGGAGTAGCCTCCACCACCACTAGAAGGTGAAGGAGAGTAGTACACATACGTGTCACCTGAGTCATAGCTCGAGCTCGAGCTACCACTACTCCAACTCGAGGAGCTGCTATAACTCGAACCTGATGTCGCATAGCTGTCATCAGAGGGAGAGTAAGTCATAAGAAATCCAAACCAAGATCCAACAGTTACTCCGGTAAGAACCATGCCTATATGCTTTGTCTCCGGGGACATTTCTTGGCCCACAGTCGACAAAGTGTGTGCAACTAAACCAGCTAATCCAAGAACGGTCCCTGTAGCACACGCACTCTCAAGGAAATTGCGGACGAATGGAACAGGTTTTGATGGTGCTTCATATGAGTTTGGGAATATTGCTGCGAGCATAAATTTTCTCCTCTGGTTGTTATGGCGTGGCCACTATGAACCGAGGACGTAAACGTAAAGTGAAGGCTACATTAAGATCTGATTAACGGCCTGGGAGATTCCCAGGCCGTTGAAAAGCTAGAAGCTCGCAACAGCACGTACGTAGCTGTAGGGAGCATTTTTTGGGCTACATAGGTTGACGTTAATCAGGATGTTCGGCAGACGGTACGCTTGCCAGTCCTGGTTAATGCCAACGATGATGGTGTCGTCAGGAAGAAACTGGCGAAATATACTGGAATCCATGCTTGTCGCACACCAGTGTGTTCCGTCGTTAAGCCAGATTTCCTGGTTGTAGTAGTCGATAGCTAGAATCCAACGCATGTAGGGGCCACCGACAAACGGTCCCCACTTCATGTGAGCTTCCGCCTTACATCCCGAATCCATGTTCACGAGTTTGAAGGGATACGAAGAAAACCACGCGTCGTTAGGTGCAATAGCGAGAGCATCGCCAGGGAACCAGTTACGAACGCAGTGGCGGCAGCAGTCACGGATGTGCCAGATTGATCCATCCATCAGTTCAACGGTTTCGCCATCCGGCGGTATCATTACAGGATGCTGAAATGTTCCCGAGCCGTAGTAGGCGCCGCATCCACAGATGCGTGATTCGGGATCGACGCTATCCAATTTCTCGGCAATAGGGTCGAGTTCTTCAGCAGCACTACGTAGACGCTCTTGCAAATTTTGCTCGTCAGACAGGCTGTCGTCGTTAGCCATTTTAGACAGTATCTGGTTAAAACCTGCCTTCTGCTCTTGGGCGATCTGCGCAACTTGCTCTGTGCTCAGTTCACGCTCTCCCGGCGCGACGCGCGCTTCAGCGTCGTCAGCTCTAAGCTCTCCGCCCACTGCTAGGCTAAGAGAGGCCACTGCAGCCCACAGTAGCTTGTTCCATTGCATATGAGTCATTAAACCCTCCTCATATAGTGTTAAGTTTGCCACGCACACTTCGCGATGACTATGGTGCCATCATCGAGTGAACACGCGGGTATTCAGGAAACCACATGTTGGCGCTAATGCGCCGTTCTAAATCTTCTGGAGAGCTTTCTGGAGCTCGTCCTTCGGCTTGTGCCGCCTTACCTACCGCTATAGCAATCAGTTTAGCGACATTACGCGAGGCATCGAGGCCAGGCAAAAGTTCATAGCCCTCGCCATTAGCCGCAGGCGACATTGCCGCAAGTGCGCGTGCTGCCGCTACGAGCATGTCAGTGTCGACGCAGCAACTTTTGGCACTTACGATACCAAGTCCAAGCCCGGGAAAGACCAAAGAATTATTGCATTGGGTAATAGGTATTTCCTTGCCTGCATACTTCACAACGGGATACGGACTCCCCGTTCCAATGAGAGCTCTCCCCTGCGTCCAGAGCATCAAATCCTCGGGATCCGCTTCCGAGTGTGACGTTGGATTCGACAAAGGAAAAATGATGGGACGTGCGACGTTTTTGGTCATCTCACGCACGATACCTTCAGAGAAAATTCCCGGCTGCCCCGAAACCCCTATCAAAGCCGTCGGATGCACCGAGGCAACGACACTCTGAAGTAGGTTCGGAGAATCCGCAGCAAGACCATACTTCTCTAAAATCTCAGATCCTTTGTTGTAGCGCATGACAGTGTCGTCAAGACCTGTCTGCGACACGTTCACCAGCCCCTTACTGTTAAACACCCAAATGCGATCGACGGCTTCCTGCTCGGATAGCCCTTCTTCACGCATGGCACGCACAACTAGGTCTGCGATACCAACTCCTGCAGATCCTGCCCCTACAATGACGATCTGCTGGTCTGATAAACGCGTATTAGAGGTCTTCACGGCAGCTATCAGTCCCGCTAGGGCTACCGCCGCGGTACCTTGAATATCGTCGTTGAACGAGCAGTGCTGCTTTCGGTAGCGTTCGAGCAAGGGTCTTGCGTTAGCCTTTGCAAAATCTTCCCACTGGAGAAGTGTTTTAGGGAAACGCTTAAATAGCGCCTGAACGAAAGCATCGAGAAATGCGTCGTATTCGTCGCCGCGCACGCGTTCGTGTCGCCAACCAAGGTAAAATGGGTCCTCAAGAAGTTGCTGATTGTCGGTGCCCACATCGAGCAATATCGGCAGTGTTGTCGCGGGGTGAATCCCCCCACACAAAGTATATAAGGCTAGTTTACCGATAGCGATGCCCATGCCTCCTACACCTTGGTCACCGAGACCAAGAACACGTTCTCCGTCGGTAGCGACGACAACCTGAACGTCATCATGAGGCCAGTTGTCGAGAATTTCGCCGATGCGTTCGCGGTCGGGGTAGGAGATAAAGAGTCCACGGGGACGTCTGAAGTGGTGGCTAAAATCTTGACAGATAGCGCCAATCACAGGCGTGTAAATGATAGGGGCCATATCCACAATGTGCGTATAGACAAGGCGGTAGAAGAGGGCTTCATTGTTGTCTTGCAGATTTCTCAAGAAAATATGTTTATCAACTTGCGTTACCTGCCGTTGATAGGCGGCGTAGGCCCAATCGAGCTGCTTATGCAGCGATGCTACACCATTCGGCAATAGCCCTAGCAGTCCCAATTCAAGGCGCTCGCGTTCACTGAAGGCGACGCCCTTGTTCGCCAATGGTGTCTCCAGCAGGGAGTGCCCCCGCATTGCCGTATAGACATCGTGCTTTTCAATATTTTCGTCCCCAGTCATGGGAGTCCCACTCCTCTTAGATGTCAAATCGACGCGCGCTATTATACCCTTGGGGGCCATTAATAGCGACTCTTGACAGTCTATCTTCAGCGCTAAGCAAACGCCACTTTTTTAACCGAATCTTCATACCTAGTTCGAGCAAATGCATTAGAGACGATCTATTGGATTTTAATGACCGGATCGTGCAAACTTATTCTCAAATACTTGGAAAGGAGTGAGTTATGAGAGTACTATTCATAGGTATCCTAATGCTCTTCGGTCACACCACTCCTAATGCAGCAATAGAAGCAACGGCTCCGTCTATAGAGCCAAAAAGCCTTTCTTTCCCTCCCGTACAATCCATTAATCGCCAGTCCTTTGCGGCGTCTTTAGGCATCAAAGAGAGTCTCCTGGAGGCCTATCCTGAGTTCGAGGCGTTCGCTCTGGCAAACCGCTTGCATAGACATATGCCGTACCACGGGCATCGCATCACTACTACAGGCTTGGGAGAGCCCAGCCTTACCTACTATGGACAGCAGCTGCCCTGGTCGAAAGTCTGCGAAAGAGTCGCAGTGAGCGATGAGGGATTGATGACAGATCATCTTTACACACACCAAGGAATCGTTCCGGGTGAGCTGGGCAAGTGCCTACCTGTGTTCAAGATGGACCAAAGGTATGGGGAACGCTACATCTTAGAGGTTGTGAGCACACGGGCAGCCCGAGGCCTACGTAGCCGCCAGCCGCACGTGTGGCTACGCCTTTGCGATACAGATGGATCTCTGGTAAGTGTCGGATTTTTTGGAGAACGTAACATCGACGGAATGTGGGAACTGATCCGCCATCTCTACCCACGCCAAGGACGTGTAGTATCGCCGGACGTCTATGAAGTCGCAACTCTCCCCAGAGAGCAAGTCGTCACGGCAATAGAGCTTACTAAGGACGAGTATCAAAGCATCTATGACTTCATCAGCGACGTTCAGCAAGACGATTCTCTATCCTATCAGGTCATCGATACGTTTTTTGGAACAAACTGTGTAGGGTTCGCTGGAAAAGTGCTGGCACTTCTGGACATTGAAGTCACTGGCAGCCGCCTAAATCTGCCATCAGTTGTCACGGACTGGCAATTACGTATTAGGCATTGGAGACAAGAAGAGCTTGCACGTCTCAAAGCAGCTGGAGAGCTAGATCCCGAATCCGAAGCCGAGATCCTATACGGCTTGCCTTGAAAAGCGGCTTCCCGCATAGTTTAGGGCTATGAAGAAGAAAGCCCCCCCCAAGAAGATCAGTTCCGCTCCCAAAAGAGCCAAACTTCCATCGATGTTATGGTTTCCAGCCTTCATTGCGGGGCTCAGCCTTGGAATCTTGATTCACTTCATTCCGGGCATGGACAAAGTGCTCGAGCAAACGCGCAATAAAAACGCCAAAGTTCAGCAGCACAAAAAAGAACAACCCGTCATGTGGCGCCCAACGACGCGCTATTCCCGCTCTTAAGAGAGTGTAAAGAAATAGACCGAAGGCTCTTTTTTTGAAGCCCGAAGGGCTGACGAGATGTATAGCCCCGGGTGTAGCCCGGGGAAGCTTCAAAATACACTCCGAGCTCTGTAAGTGCGACACATCCATGCGAGACATGTGTCGCACCTACAGCGCTCCGGAGCTTAATTAGCCTACCTGGGGCTACACCCCAGGCTATACAGATTACAGCCCTTCGGGCCTAAAAAAAGGTAACGTCGCATTTCTTTACACGCTCTTTGCATCTCATAAAAACGTACATGATTTCTATTACGCCTATCTTCACCATGAACATGTGAGTTGATGATGTTTAAAGATGGAGGTGTTATTATATATGATATTTAATAGTTGACTTTAGATAGTACTTATTGATAATATTATCCTTTAGGATTTAATTTGTTGATTGGAAAAGTGTGTTAGATAGTTCGGATCCTTCTACAATCCCACCTTCTTCGGTATCAACTCTGATTCCGGACGCCAAGCTGCTTCCTCGCTATCTGCGATTGGAGGACCCGAGCGACTATAAGGGAAACGAG
>JAJFMA010000133.1 GCA_021772415.1 Chlamydiota bacterium | reverse complement strand
TGCTGTCATCGGCGGAGGTCTTACCGTTATCGCCAATGCACCAAACCCTGCGGGCCAGGTGCTACTGCAGCGCTACTTTGACAAGGGTGTTTCCCCTGTATATCTCTTCTGTGCCGCTCTGCCTCCAGCGCTCGTTATGCTAGCTACCTTCTACCTAATGCGGAACGTCACCCTCTTCGAGGTCTTCTTAGGCTACCTAATCAATCCGTGATCATCTAAGGCACTCAAATTTTCCTTATGAGGGAACTCACTGCGTTTGATTGAGAATATCAAAAGAACCTCGGTTCGAATATCTATTAAAAACTTTTGGGTGATGACAAGGGCTTGCGCCCTAGGCTGTAGAGCTGTCGGGGCTTCGCCCCTGAAAAAGGTTGAAATGGACTCAACTACTATTCAAACAAAAGGTTAGTTGAAATTTGAGTACCGAAAGTCGAGACAGAGCTACAGAGGTTGGATGAGGGGACTAGAAGGTACTATGAATAGGTAGATTTCTGTGCCGCACACAACTGATATTCAGTTGGTGCGGCACAAGATGCGACATACTATGAAACTTACTTCAGAAGTCCCTGAAGGCCTGTATTGATAGCTTTTAGTTGGTCTTTCTTTTCAGATAGAGGGTTCTCGCCCTCACCATCTCCAAGCTCATTGAGGCGCCCCACAAAATGTTGCAGTAAGCTAAGGGTGCTATCTACGTCGCTGACAAACTGAAATTCATTGCCATCGATGCGGCGAATACGATTCACAAACAAGGACTGTTGCTGTGAGCTCGCACGGTCAGACGTAATAACCTGAAGAAACTCTCCACGTTCGTAGACATCCTTCGATAAGCGCATAGCGATGCAAAAATCATCGATTAGCCCTTGCAAAATAGGTGTACCGTCTTTATCGGCAACCTTTCCCACTTCACCTTTAAGTAGAGCCTCGAAAACCTTGTTGGCGGCTTCTGTGTCACCTTGTACTGCTGCCAAAATAGCATTTTGGGTCTCTCTAAAGGTTGTTCTAGAGATCTTCAAAGCAAAGATTCTTTGGAGGTTAGCTCTAAGCTGAATTACTTGATCTTTCGTTACCATAATACAGAAAATCTCCCTTGGGTAATGTAAAGCGGCTTTACATGTGTCAATAAGGCACAGAATAACTATCGACGGCCTTAGACTCAAGCTCTGCTAACACAGGCTGAACTTCGTCACGTAAAAAGGAGTCAACTTGCTGAGAGGCGCGTCCCACTAAAATTTCAGGAGCAATTAGAGCTTGGAGCTGCTGGTAGCTACTCAAATTGAAGGCTGGATCCCGACAAACCTTCTCGAGAAATTGCTCGGGAGATCCTTCAGTTTCTCTGTTGTAGCACCTTAAGCGCTCATGAAGCTCTTGCCGGTCTCCGCCGCTTTGGGTAGCATGCATCAAAATTTGTTCGCTTGCTACCTGCCCAATATACTGTTGGAGGATTGCCTTCGTCTTATTCTCAAACACTTCCAACCCTGCAAACAGATGTTGCAGAAGGTTTAGGACTCCGTCACTGCTAAGGAAAAGCTCCGGGATAGTAAGACGTCGGTTAGCGGAATCGTCGAGAGAGCGCTCCATCCACTGCGTTGCCGCGGTGTAGTGAGTGTTTTGGGTGAGGGACAGTGTAAAGCGTGCTAGTCCACAGGCGCGCTCACTGAGGATAGGATTGCGTTTGTGAGGCATTGCCGAAGACCCAACCTGTTGAGACGTTGAGGGTTCGCACAGTTCTTCACGGCTAGCCAGTAGGCGTATGTCGGTACAGCATTTATGTGTCGAAATTGCGAGCCCACCTAACGCATTAGCAACGAGGCAGTCTTGTTTACGGGTATAAGTTTGCCCAGAAATTGTAAGAACCTTCTCGAAGTGCATTTTTTTGGCCACCGCGTGGTCGAGAGCTTCTACCTTTTCATGGTTCCCCTGGAATAGGTTAAGAAAAGATGCCTGGGTTCCCACGGCCCCTTTAACACCCAAAAAACGAAGCTGCTGGCGGCAGCGCCGTAGTTCTTGTAAGTCGATGACAAAATCCTGTAGCCACAAGCACATCCGCTTTCCCATCGTAGTGGGCTGAGCGGGCTGCAAATGTGTTAAGCCAATACATGGTGTTGTCGCGTGAAGCTGTGCCTGCTTAGCTAGTGTCTCGATCACAGTATGCAGTTTAGCGATAAGTACATCGAGAGCTTCGCGCATCTGTATAAGGTCTGCATTATCCGTAACGTAGCAGCTAGTAGCGCCCAAGTGAATGATTCCTCGCGCTTTAGGACATCGGTCACCATATGTGTGGATATGCGCCATTACATCGTGTTTAAGACGCATTTCATGCTCTCGAGCAAGAGTAAAATCGATATCGTCGACATATTCGCGAAGCTGCTCTATCTGTTCGTCTGTGATAGCGAGTCCCAAATCGCGCTGTGCCTCTGCTAGAGCCACCCATAGGCGGCGCCAAAGCCCATATTTGTAGGCATTTGAGAAAAAACGTTGCATCTGAGGGCTAGAGTAACGGCTCGAAAGAGGGCTCTCATAGGTTGGCGCTGCCATCACAATTTCCTCTTTCTAAAGACATCAGTGGATAAGTTCCTTAATGGATTCCAGAAGGTCTAGAAGAGCCTTCTTTTGGCTCTTTGTCATCCTCACGCTATTGTTGCGTAGAGTCGCGAATACACGCTCTAAGCTCACTATAGCCGACTCAGTAATGTTCTGTCTTCGACGATCGGATGTTGCGAGAGGAAACTGGGTTCTAATAAGAGATAACAGCTCGTGCTTAGTCTCGCCATCGTAACTTTCTACGATGTGTTTTTTGACATCAAGCGAGCCTTCGCGGCTTGCCAAGGTATATACCGCTTGTCTTGGCATTGCCTCTACCTGTGGACGCAGTTTTTTAGGCATGGCAGTGTAGAACTCGTAGTACTGCCAAAGGTTGTAAGGCGTTTGCCTGTTACCATATGTGGAGATAAGCCACGCTGTGAAGGCACCTTCCTGGTACTTAATGAATACAGAATGCGCCTTCTTGATGCGTTCTCCATGAAGTAGGGCGGCCTGATTGTTGATTGCTTTTACTTCAGACGTGATGGCTTCTAGAGCTTTGAGGTCACGTGTTATATCGACATCGTCTGTAGCATATTGCTCCAAAAGATCCATCAGGGTCTCGCGCTCGCGCTCACTTAGTTCTGCCACGCCAAATAAACCAGAGAATCCTGAAAGATTGCCACTAGCGGACTTATGTCCCAAGGCCGTTACCTTCCCTTTCTTCTGTTTTTTATTCAGACGTTCACTGAGAAGGGCATTGACATCAGCCATAGAAACCTCACTTAAGACGAGTTAAGAGCTCTTTTGTCGCAGCTCGATAATCTTCGGCTGCGCGACTTCTAGGAGATGTTTCGAAAATGGGCTCTCCGTGAACCGAAGCTTCAGATACTTTGATATCGCGACGTATTCGCGTTGCTAACATCTTTCCGGGAAAAGTACGCTCTATTACATCGAGAAAGGCCCTATTACTCTTTCCTCGTGAATTCCAAAACGATAAAACAACGCCCAGCAGGTGCATCGGGTGGCGTTCAGCGATACTATCCATAAAAAGCCCCAAGCGCTCAAGTCCTTTAACGCTATAGAATTCCGCTGTAGCGCACACAAGAGAGTAGTTAGCGGCAATCATAGCAGACTCTGTCAGCCAACACAGTGACGGCGGCGTATCGATGATAACGGTGTCGTAATCCAGAGGTTTTAGAATGTCGCGAAGGCGTTCATGAGAGTAACGGTCAGCTGCTAAAGAGCCGGTCACCTCGATCCTCTCCAGCCAAGTATCGGCCGGAACTAAATCCAGCCCCTTCCACGCTGTGGGCTTGATGACATCTTTAATCCTCTTACTCTGCTGCAACACCGGTGCCATACTATCCATTTCGTCAGGGTCTAGTCCTAAACCTGCTGTCAAATTGGCTTGCGCATCGAAATCGATGAGTAGCACCTTCTGTTTATGGTACTTACTGAGCGCTGCGCCGAGATGTAGAGCAGTAGAGGTTTTGGCAGTACCCCCTTTAAAACTGCAGACGGCGATGGTATTCATCTTGGATTTTTTTTTCATGATGACGCTCCTGTGTATACAGAGCTTTGGCTACGCTCATCTCGCTCTTGTACGAGGCGATCGGTAAACTCAGCTATCTCGATTTCTCCATGAACAACATTGTCGCGAGTTCTTAGGGCTGCAGTACCATTCTCTTGCTCGCGATCACCAATAGTGAGAATATAATTGACCTGCTCAATTTGAGCACGGCGAACTTTCTTGCTCACTGATTCTCCGGTTGCATCAACATCGCATTCAAAGCCTTTAGCGCGTAGGCGGCGACAGAGCTGCCGCGCGTAGTCCTCATGCCGGTCGGCGACAGTAAGAACACGTACCTGCCTTGGGTTCAGCCACAAAGGAAACCGCCCTCCGTAGTGCTCAACAAGGATACCAAAGAAGCGCTCAATTGAGCCCAAAAGGGCTCTGTGAATCATAATAGGGCGCTGACGCGAACCATCCTGCGCTGTGTATTCGAGGTCAAATCTTTCAGGCAACGCCATATCTAACTGAATTGTTCCACACTGCCATCGGCGCCCAATAGCGTCTTCGATATGAATGTCAATTTTAGGCCCGTAGAAGGCTCCGTCGCCTTCGTTGATACGATAGCTGCGCTCGGTTGCATCTAAGGCTCCTTGCAACCCTTTAGTTGCAACCTCCCAATCTTCGTCGCTACCGATGGTGTTTTCTTCGGGCCGTGTTGAGAGCTCTAGATGATACTCGAGCCCAAAAGTGCGATAGATTTCGTCAGCTAAGCTCAGGACGCCTATGATTTCATCCTGGATATCTTCAGGTTTCATAAAAATATGCGCGTCATCCTGGTGGAAACTACGTACCCTAAACATTCCTGAAAGGGCCCCAGAGGGTTCATAACGATGGACAAGGCCTATTTCCGCCACTCTGTATGGAAGTTCTCGATAGCTGTGCACATTGCCTTTATAGAACAGCATGCATCCCGGACAGTTCATGGGCTTTATCGCGATATCACGGTCTTCAACATCAACAGTGAACATATTCTCACGGTAGTTTGCCCAGTGTCCCGACTTTTCCCACAGCTCCCGTGTCATCATCGTTGGAGTCATGATTTCAACGTAATCGTGGTCACGAAAGGTTTCACGGCTGTAGTCCATGAGCTTATTCCAGATGAACATCCCCGGAGGGTGGATGAAGGGCATACCTGGAGACTCCTCTTTGAAGGAAAAGAGGTCCAATTTGTTGCCCAAAACGCGGTGGTCGCGCTTTTTTGCTTCTTCAAGTCTATGAAGGTGATCTTTAAGCATCTTGCGGTCAGGGAACGACGTCGCATACACTCGTGTTAACATTTCCCGGTCTGAATCTCCCCGCCAGTACGCTCCCGATGTCTTCATGAGTTTGAAGGCCTTGATTTTGCCAAGACTAGGGAGGTGCGGTCCGCGGCAGAGGTCAAAGAATTCGCCTTGTCGATACCCTGATAATGAAGCTGCCTCATCAAAGCTTTCAATGAGCTCGATCTTGTAAGGGTTATCACTGAAAGTTTTGAGAGCTTCGTCTCTGGAAGGAATCTCCTCGCGTACACTGACGTAGTTTTCCTTTACGATCGCCTTCATCTCTTTTTCAATAGCAGCGAAATCATCCTCAGAAATCGTCACATTGGCGAAGTCGTAATAGAATCCATCGGCGATAGGCGGCCCTATCGTCAATTTTGCTTCCGGCCACAGGCGTAAGATTGCCTGCGCCATCAGGTGTGCCGAGGTGTGCCAAAAAACCTCACGCCCTTCGGGGTCGTCAAAACTCCAAAATATGACGGCATCTCCCTCAGATAAGGGTGTTACAAGGTCTTTAGTTTCGCCGTTGATATTTACAGCCAAAGCCTGCTCTGGCCCCGTGAGCTTTAGCTGCCTTGCTAAATCTTGGGCTGTACTTCCCTCTTCTACGTCGACAGAAGATCCATCTTTGAGCGTAATTTGCATCGTTTCCTCGGAAAAACACATTTATTTGAGCACCCAGTTTAACCGATGCCACCACAAAAGAAAAGTGCTGAGCACGGGATACATGTACCTTGAAAGGTTAATGCTATCCAGCAACAGAAGAAAAACACCGAACCACAGGGTTTAAGAGATAGGATGAGAGGCACATGTTCAAGGGGTCGTGCCTTCATGTGACGAGCCGTTTCATTATTAGCGTTCTGAGAGCAAGCGAGCTAAAAGGGTAAACTCCTCACTATTTTTCCAAAAAATCGCTTACCGCAGCTATCATGTGAATCAACACACAGAATCATAGGAAACGCCTTGACTGACAAGGACCCCCTCAAAGCCATTGATGTCGCCTACACTGACCCTGACTTCTTTTCCCGCATCTTTGCTTATCAAGCGGAAACACATTACAAACCTTTGGCTCTCCAGGACCAAGATCTCGCTGACTGTGTCGCTCGCGAATATATAGACCTGTCAACGCGGCTTGAAGAAACGGGGCTTCAAGAAAGTTGCTCTGTTCGTAATATACTTATTACAAGGAAGTTAGCGAATTACTTAATCGGAGAAGATGCCAGTATCCTTGACGAGCGCCTTCTCCATGTACGCACAGCTCTTGCTGCTCACCTCTATCCCTTGGGGCCTGACCGCGAACACGACGCCCGTCGTCGTAGACACATTCTCACCGTCTTAGATCTATTACTGAATGAAAAATCCCTACGTCAGCACCTAATGAGGATTACAGCGCCATACAACAACAAAATCGCTGACCAAATCATTCGCGACACACTACAGATAGACGCCAAAACGACGATTACAAATACCGAAACTCGCCGCGCTGTGCTGTCGGCTTGGCTCTGCATGCTGCGCCAAAACGTCGGTTCTTGCTTTGCAACAGCTCCAGCTATCATCGTACACGAAGAGCAACCCGAACAGTTTCTTAGTGACATAGACGAGCTCCTTAGTACCGGCCGCCTGCGCCGCACTTTTGGTGGAATGGAGTACTCCGCCCCCATCAGCGACACTTGGGGAGCGGGAGATTTAAGGCGTCCTTTCGGCCTAAACCTCACCAAGCACGACGTTTTCCCCGTATGGCACTCCCCAGGTTTTCTCGCGGCCTTGCGTAGTGTAGAACTTGTCTCTATGGACCGTAACGAGGGCATTAAGCAGGCAGAAGAGCTTGTACGCACGCTACTAACGCAATGGCCCTCAGAACAAGACTATGTGCTGACAACGAGTGAAGAGCTCCTGCGTCGCGCCCTGTTAACAAAACTAGAGCTGAGCGACGATGACATCAAAGACTATGAGATGCGTCCAAAACCCATGATGGTCACAGGCCTACTCATGGCTGGCGCCCCCACGGGGGGAACGGGAAAAGCAGGACGCTGCGCCCGCTTCTTCCAAGAGTTACTTATTGCCAGTAATGCTTTTAAGGCTCTTACAGAAAACGCCCTTCTACGTTCGTGGGAGTTCACAGTAGCTTCGTTTGCAGAAACAAAACCGAGTTTCACAAAATGGAACTTCTACTCCAGCTTAGGACTAGATGCCAGAGACGCCGGAGGCATTGGCAACAAGCTATACGAAATCCTAGACCAGAAGCTGCAGCAAGCGAACGCGAAATCCCATGAACACCAAGAGGAATATGAAATTCAATACCAACAACTCAAATACTTAGAAGGTCGCATGCAGCGTGCCTCTACGGACCAAGAACTCCGCTTTTTAAAATCCGAATATCAAAGCCGCCGTAACGAATTCCACACCATTGAAGTCCTCCGTAACAGGGCGCACAGAAAGGCTCAGCGCTACGCTAACCTTTTCAATGTCCTCATCGACCAATACCTCGCTCTCTTTCCTAACTACTTCCAAGAGGTTTACGACGCCGACCTCCACGAAGGCGATGTGGGTCCCTACGACGACCGCCCCGCCGGTTTCCGCCTGCTTTTTAAACACGGCCGCACCAACACGGCTCTCTGGACGCGTATTCACAACCCCTCAGAGTATGTCGACGCCCTAAGCGCCTTCTTCACAATGACGGAACATGACCTCGTTGCAAGCGAAGCTGTTGAAGGTATCGAAGACAACCTCGGAGAAATTACCACCGCCGTTGTCTCACACATCAAAACGCATGAGTTTCTAGAATCCGCCCTCTACCGCATGGCAGCAGGCCACAAGGGTCGCCTGCCTAAAGACCCACTGAATAACCTTGAGCTGGTCGAGAAAAAACCCTGGGCATACACCTCGGGAGGCACCATGAACACCCTGGTTTCGTGCTACTTCCGCAATGAAGAAGCACCAGAAGAAACATCTAGATGGGTAGAAAACGAAATGGAACTACTCGTCTTCCTCCTCGACCAAGCAAAACGACTGCCCGACAAACTCGCTGACGAATATCTATCTTCCCCAGGAAAAGCACTACTTATTCACTCGCCCACCCACGCGTTCCTCTTCAAACCCAATCGTCCCCCATTTCAAGGCGCAACCCAAACCAAAGAGTTCACCTATACGTGGGTCCGTGACAGGCTCGTTCAGCCAGCTATCGACTTCGTCGATAGCGTATACCTCGACCGAGACCTGATCTACGTTACGGTTGAAACCCTTGAAAATGAGCATGTTCCACACGACTACAAGGCGTGGTTCCGAGAGGTCTTCTACCGCCTCCCAGGAAAACTACGCGCAACAGAACTGCGCGCCTACCTCTGGGATGAAATTCGTCGCAGCCCACGCTTGCGCCGTTATGGGCGCCCACTCATCGCCCCCGACGAACTTGACGCCTTCCTTTACAGGCACCTTCCCCTTACTCGAGGCCGCGACATCGCTAAACGACTAGAAACCATAATCCTAGAGCTTCCCTCCCTGTCAGATCAACACAAAGCCGACGCCGTAAAAAAAATCGAACAGATATTAAACCAAACTGCCCAACCCCTAGCTATCACAGCGCAGTCACTACGCCATCTTTGCCTTGCCATACTATGTCTTACTCTTGGTCCCCATAGCACACATAATCTACACATGGAAGTTGCGCAAACCACTCAACGTCTTGGTTTTGCAATGCCAAAACCCATCGTTTTTGCCGACAGCAACTGGGTCACCGACTTCTTCGCCTTCGTCGTCAGCCCCGCTACAGCACAGTTAGAGCTATGGCGCGTAAACGACACAGGATCAAAGGGACACCCCATGCTCGACTGGAAATGCTGGGTCGACGGCTCAAAACGCAAACCCGACTGGGGAATATACACCAACCCATTACAATATCGTTGTTAAGTCCTTGACTAAATCACAAAAAGTCAGTAAACACTTGTACAACATTCGCCGGTCTTGTATTTGGACTTTTTTCTTTCACGTGGTTGTCCCTAATGACGATACGCAGGAAGGGAGACCAAGACACCTAAAGCGAGCTATTGGCTTAGATCTGAAAAGTTTCAGATTGCCAGGAATAAGTTACAAAAAATATTTACAAAAATTGAAACTATTCCTATACATAAGCCTTAGTACCGCTATTTGGGTCTCGGTACCGCGAGGACGAAAATGCTAAAATCGCCTCGAGATCGGCTTATGAACGCAGTAAGGTGGGACTAGCTGGGTTAGCTAAGACGTATCACAAGCAAGAAAAAAACAAAGCCAAAGAAAAAAAATGGAGAGTACAATGAAGCTTTTCAAGTATTGGTTGCCAACAGTCATGGTCGCGGTCACACTATCCGCTTCTGTTTCTGCTAGCTCCTATAAGAGAGGTGAAGTCAACGACGAGCTCGACGAGCGCGACTACGAGGCTGTAACTGAATTCGTAAACAGTAAGCGTACTATTCCTCTACAGGAAAAAGCTTGCAACTTGAGCCTCGCCGGTGACATCCGCGCTGAGTGGCATCACTACGTAGAAAAAGTTAACGGCGAAAAGCGCCGTGGACACGCTCGTCTAGGCGACGGAACCACAGCTACAAACGGCACTCGTGCTGGTAGCAACGATTTCGACGTCGAGCTTAACCTCCACATCGACTACAAGTGCGATCGTAGCTGGGGTGTTGCTCACATCGAGTTCGACAACGACATGGGTATCACTGACCCTAAGTACTGCGCCACTCAAGCTGACGCAGCTCCTACTTTAGCAGGTACCTCATACCAGACTTTTTGTGATCGTTGCGCTCATGGCAGTGGCACATGTGACTGCCTATGCTTGAGAAAAGCATACCTCGGTTACAACGTCTGTGCTGATGGTTGCAGCCGTTTCGACATCGAAATTGGCCGTCGTCGTCTGTACGACGTGTTTGACAGCCGCGTTCAGTTCCAGTCTTTCTTTGATGGTACGCTTCTACGCTACGCCACTCAGCTAGACTGCTGCGCAGACGCTTACGTCAACGTAGGTCTCTTCGTTGTGGACTCTCACGCACATCACCTAGGCTGGGCCATTGAAGGTGGCTTGCTAAACATTTGTGACTCTGGTTTCGACGTGAAGTACTCCTACATCGACTGGGAGAAAAACGGGGACAACCGTTGCTTCGAGCGTCATGCTCTGGGTACTCAGTACCAAGTCCACCAGTTCACTGGTTACTACCACTTCTGCCCTGAAGTTCTCTGCATGCCCGCTAAAGCATACGGTGCAGTACTTTGGAATGCAGACGCTCCAAGAACACTCTACACCAACAACAAGCGTGAAAACCTTGGTTGGTACATCGGTGCTATCTTCGGTGAAGTTTGCTGCGAAGGCGACTGGTCTGTTGACATCAACTACCAGTACGTTGAAGCACAAGCAGTACCTGACCATGATGTGTCCGGTAACGGCCGTGGTAACATCCGTAACGAGTGCCTGTACATGCTAGGCGCACCTGCGACAGCTGTCGCTGCTACAGCTCGTGGCAACGCCAACTTCCAGGGCTGGAGAGTTGAAGGTCTATACGCTTTGACCGACAACCTTTCCCTCGATGCATCCTTCGTCTACAGCCGCGCTGCTGACAAAGGCATCGGTGGAAGCTTGAACTACAGCAAGTGGAAATTGGCTGCTATCTACGCTTTCTAAGCTAGCTTAGCACCAACGTTACTCGCTTATAAGAGGCTCCCTTCGGGGAGCCTCTTTTTTTCGCCACAAAGACTTCACGAAACATTGACGACAAGCAAAGCGCGCGCTATGCTCTTCACTTCACAAGGTATTGGTTATGGTCGATTTAGCAGAAAACTGTGTCATCCGTTTCATCAACATCAGCCGTAAGAAGGATGGCATCTATGCCAACTTCAAGGTCAAGGGAGAGCGCGGTGGCGTAACGTTCGCAGCATCAATCTCCGTTGAAATAAGCACTGCTGAGGTCGATCCCGGAGATCCTCTTGAGAAGATCATCGAAGAAAGCGCCAAGATGGCTGTACGCGAGTTTAAACGCGCGGACTTCTGTTTTGAGGGCTTGGCGAATATCTAATTTACTTATCTGGGTGTAGCGCAGCTTGGCCAGCGCACTTGCATGGGGTGCAAGGGGTCGGAGGTTCGAATCCTCTCACCCAGATTCTTTTCTCTTTCTTAACACACTTCTCATTGACGCCTGCGCACCTCTTGCCATAGTTAGTCCATAAATAGGGCCTTTCCTGTAGCGCGAAGCTCCGACAGCTCTATAGCCTAGGCCGCAAGCCCTTGTCATTAATCAAACGCAGAGAGCTCCATTACGAGGCCTGGTCGCGGTAGGGACACCGGTTTCCCGGTGCCCCCCGCACAGATCCGTACGTGCGGAATTACCGCATACGGCTCCTACCTTGAGTATCTAACGCAGAAGCGCTTTTCAGGATATGGGTGTATTATTCTGGCATTGGGAATCCATTTCTCAGCGACTTTTCCAAAACGGGCCCAAGTGAGGTTATGCCTCTGACTGCGCCTTTTTAGGGCCCTAAACCAGAGGCGTATCACTTGTTTACGAAATGCACTGATACGGGAGATATTTCTTGGCACAGCATAGTAGTTGAAATATCCTTGAACTACTCGCCGTAGCCATCTCCCCAGTTCGTCTACGGGCTCATGTCTACGCTTCATCAACGCTTCCTTGACCTCCCGTAGTTTCGTACGTATCCGTTTTGCCATCGTTATTCTGAGTACCTTAAACATTCTCCCGTCTTGAGATTTGCTACATATATGAGTAAACCCAAGAAAATTGAAAGTTTCCGGTCTTCCTTGTCCCTTACGCTTTCGCCTCTCAGCAGCGAAACGACCAAACTCTATCAAGCGAGTTTTATCTGGATGCAGCGTCAGTCCAAATTTCTTTAGCCTAACACGCAGCTTTTCCAGATAGTGCTCCGCCTCGTGTTGATGTTGAAAGCCTATAACGAAATCGTCCGCATAACGAATAACAATTATGTCTCCTTGTGCGTGCGTCTCTCGTTCGTGTTTTATCCAGAGATCAAAGACATAGTGTAGATACACGTTTGCAAGGAGAGGTGAGATCACAGCGCCTTGTGGTGTTCCTACAGTTGTCTTTGACCAGCTTCCTTCCTCCGATACTCCGGCTCTCAACCATTTCCGTATCAAACGGAGTATTCGTTGGTCCGCAATACGGTGCTCGAGAAATTTGATCATCCAATCATGGTCTATGTTATCAAAGAACCCTTGGATATCCGCATCAAGCACCCAGTTCACTTTCTTCTTCGAAATTCCGACGGTGAGTGCATCCAGCGCCATGTGCTGGTTGCGCCCTGGTCGGAATCCATAAGAAAAGTCTAAAAAGTCCTCCTCATAAATCGCATTGAGAACCGTCGAGACCGCTTGTTGGACAACCTTATCTTCCAAAGCCGCAATACCCAATGGCCTTTGTCTTCCATCAGCCTTAGGTATATAGACTCGTTTAGAAGGTTGTGCCCTGTACGCGCCCCGATGGATCTTCTCACGCAATTCGCGTAGACGATTTTCTAGCCCAACCTCATAATCCTCCCATGTCACCCCGTCCACTCCCGGAGCAGCGTCTTTGCGTAAAGCATAGAAACTTTCTGTGAGTAGATTTACTGTGACATGATGTAGTAGGTTGTTGAACCGTACACGTTTATCCCTACGTGCTATTTCTCGCACACGATGCAATCCTGTCAAAACAGTTTCCCGACCCTGCGTTCGGTCCGTCACATTCTGTATCGTGTTCCTCTTGGTCATCTGCCTTCCCTCCACACTCTCCGCAGATAGTTTTCACCGTCATTGTTCGAGTGTTTCTTCGGTACTATGCATCTGTCCGACTTCCTAGAGGCGTGCATGTCAGGCGTACGGCTTTTAGCCTTCCCTGACCGGCCCCCATCGTTTCCTTTGTAGGGCACCTCTAGGATCTCCCGATTTCCGCTCAAAGAGTGTCCACGCATGCACAGGGTCTCCGACTGCGCCAGGTCCTTGGATGACTCGCATATAAGCGCCATCCACGGTGTTGCCTTCCGCGTACCCTTACGACGTCGGCACCTGGAAGAAGTGATTTCGCAGCTCAATGGCTGGCCTGCGTTTCCCCCTGTCAACGCTTCGCCCGTCACCTCACGGTGACCGGCGCATGACTCGGGGCCAGAGTGGTTTGCTAAACCTTGTCTGTATAGCTCTTTCATCTACTACTCTTTGCCGGCTTTAATCGGCGCTTTCAAGGACTGCCTCATGATGGCACTCAGAAACCGGAGTAGCGCCCCTGGCCCGGCGGAACGCCTGCAGCTGAGTTGTGCGGGTTGTAGCCTGGATTGTAGGGAGTCCTCGATTGGGGAGAGCAAGAAACAAAACTTGCCGATGGAGGTTGATAGGATGGACGCCGTGAGTATGGATCGGGGGGCATCACGGAGGTAGGATACAGCGGTATGGGTCTAATGACCGCTGGAGGCAGCTTTGGCCGGGCTATTGCAGGAACCGTGAGTGTCTCCGGTCCTGTCAAAAACCAGTGCGTGAAGTTAGATAGATTCATCGCAAGCAGCGGCATTTTTTTAGGGTCGATCCTCTTCCTTGCGTCTTCAAGAGATAGATCATTCGCATGCCCTATAGTGATATGGGGGACAATCTTGCGTGCATCTATAAAACATAGCGGCGAGCCGTCGATAGAATAGGTGACGACGCCAGAAGCCTTGTCGCTAATAGCGTGCTCACGGGTCTGTAACCCCATCTTCATCCTCACAAAGATCATGCCGATGAGGGCATTCAACTCATCCAGGCAAGGGACATAATCGATATCGCCGCTTGCGCTATCCACCACCTTCTTCACGGGCTCGTAGATAGCCATGATGGAGTTGCCCTTCTGAATAATGCTATGGAAACGTAGGAACATATCAGTGCAAAGATTCTGGCAGGTACCGCAACCTTTCACAACAGAGGAGTAAACTCCAGAAATACCCCATGATGATGCGGCAACTTTTGAGTACACCAGCGTTACTTGCGGGGTTAGCTTATGTGTGGTAACGCCTTCAAGACCAGTCTTCTCATGAAAAGAGATTCCATATTGAACACCATAAAATTGACTATCTATACTATTCATAACACACCTTCTAAGATATTAACATTGCCATGAGCATAACGATATCTTGTATTTTTGAGAATAGTAACAAAAAAAAGCCCACAAAGATGTGGGCTCTTGGTAATTTTGCTGTCAGTTAGACGCCGTCGCTTAGCTTGCTTCGGACACCAGCGTTGCAGGCTCTTCATCCGAAAGAACCGGCACGGCGCCTTCGCCGTAGAGCTCTTCGTTGACGACGGCAGTGACGCAGCAGTCCGACCAGACGTTAATGCCGCTTTCGAGCATATCTACCAATGTGTAGAAGGGAAGAATCACTCCCAAGATATGCAAGGGTATGTCCATCGCTACTAGGAAGGCCGTGGAAACGAAGTAGCATCCCATCGGGACACCGGCGTTCCCCAGTGCAGCAACGGTAGCAATACCAACCCAGACAACCATCTCACCGAGAGAGTAGGTCATCCCGTTGCTCATCGACACAAAAAGCACGGTGATCAAGATGAAGGCTGCACAACCGTTCATATTGATGGTGGTGCAAAGAGGTAAGCTGAAGTTAGCGACACGCTTGTTGATGCCTGCGCGCTCCTGAGCGCACTTGATAGCCATAGGTAGGGCACCACTCGAAGATTTCGCGAAAAATGCCACCGACAGAGCCGGAAACATAGCGCGGAATGTCTTAAGCGGAGAGATCCCTTTAGACTTCAAGAAAATAGGTAGGACCACAAGGGCTTGAATAAGGTTTGCTAGCAACACGCAAAGCAGGTAGTAGCCGAGGCTTTTAAACTCCATTCCACCCTTAAGGTCGCGGAAGAAAAGAGCAATAAATGCCCAAATGGCTATAGGCATAAGCCCTACAACAAAAGTCGTGATCTTCATGATCGCGCAGTAGAGCGCCGAGAAGAACGAGTGTAGAACTTGCCTGTTGTCGCTAGGTAGCGTCAAGATCGCCAAACTCAGAGTCATCGCAATAAATAGCACCCCAACAACGTTGTTCTTTAAGAATGGTTCTACAATATTCGACGGAATCATCGCGATGAGATAGCTCAAATAGCTGTTCTTATCTGTGGCAACCTTTTCGGCAGCGTCTGCTACAGAAGGGGCATACGCACTTACTGGGTCGACGATAAGGAAGATGATGAGCGCTATAACCGCAGATATCACCGTCGTCAACAGGGTATAGCGTACCACGCGTTTACCGAGCTGCTTGATCTCCTCGATACTCTGCATCCCCGATGCTGTCGAAATAATCGACAGAAAGATAATGGGTAAGCTTACGAGCTTGAGTAGGTTAATAAACAGGTCGGAAACGAGACTTGCCAAAGCCAGAGCAGGTGCGAAGCTACAGAGGCCCGTGGCGATTCCCAGTATAACTGCAAATGCCATGTATTTGCTGGCGGAATGAGCTCCTCCGCAGCATTTGGACCTTTCTTCGCACTCCATCATTGAGCCTCTGTGTTAAAGGGTATGTGTATGTGCTTTAGCCCGTAGTGTTTACATATGACACTATAGACTAAAACTTATGCAATAAGTATACCCTTAGAATAATAAATTGTCAATATAAATAGGGGCATTACCCTCTATTAGCATACACCGCTAACGCAGGCAATCGACCTGCGCTTGTTTAAGTTTTGAGCCATCTAAACGAGGGCATAAGGCAAGGCCCGGTCCCTAATCCGATGTCATGTTGAGAGGTCTGCTGGAGCTTGATATAGTGGCGCCTCTATTGTCGTGGGTCCCAGGTTAACCAGTTCAACCTTCGACCAGTCTATAACGAGGTCTGGCGCCCCTTCTTCGAGGATACTGCCCTTGATCACATCCAACAGACCCGCAGTACTTGGTGCTATTGGAATGGCTAAACGCACGGGACGTTCGTCAATGAGGCATTCGGGTTTTTGAGATTCGGTATCATAGAGTGCTGTCCTTCCTTCCAGTGCACCTGTCAAAGTCTGTGCCAGTCGCTCTCCTTTGATGAGATTCGCTACCGCTTGTGAAAGTAGCGTGAGCCTTGGAACACTCCCCCCCGAGGGTTCGGTATCCTGTGCTGTGTAGACTGCTTGAATGCCCCCCCCATCATCAACGAGCTCTTGGAACTTCAGAAATAGTCCGGATGATAGCTCCGTACAAACAGGATCTTCTCCCACCGTAACGCGTAGGCTTGGCGCGTCGCGCTCGAGCATTCCCTGGGTCATTTTAGTGAAAACAAGGTTAAGCCCGAACGGCTGCTCGTTTTTCAGAGTTTTCTCGAAACCTGTGTCTGTGAAAGGCACGCGTAGGGCGATCCAGGTAGCTGGCACAGAATGCATATCATCCATCTTTCATTCCTCCGATTTTGTGACATTACCCCACGCTACCAAAATCAATAACTTCGTCAAAGAACATTTTAGGGTTGTTATCATCAAACTGAAAAATCCACCACAGAGACCACAGAGGAAGAATGGCGAAAGGCTGGCATACACTAGGCCTATATTCTAACTAGTACTCTTGCTTCCGCCTCTGTGCGCTCGGTGGGCTCGGTGGTAACTTTCAGATAGGAAGCAAAGAATGAGCGTGGGCTTCTTTTCTTCTCTTCTTAGTCTTCCTACACTTCCTGGCAAAAACTGAAGGTCAAGAAGTGTAGGAATGATAGGAAATACCTTTATTTGTCCTCTTTATAAAGGAGCCGTACCCATACAAAATTAGATATAAAATGAGCCTGTCTGCGTTCCATCCGCGTCTTGTCTGCGTGGTCTGCGGTAAATTATTTGGCGTATCCGGACGTGTCTAATGCCTAAGCATACCGTTACCGTTCACCGAAGATGGCTGTGCCGACTCTTAATAGTGTCGCCCCTTCGGCGATGGCGATGGGGTAGTCATGTGTCATTCCCATGCTCAAGTGTGGCAACGTGACGCCATGGTCTTGCTGAATTTTGTCACGATAGTTGCGTAGACCAGCAAAACACGCCGCGACCTCGCGCGTATTTTCTGTCAGTGGTGCCATGGTCATAAGCCCTTGCACGTCGATGCCGTCGAGTTCAAGAACCGCACCGATGTGTGCGTCCCAGGCCTCAGGACTCATACCGTGCTTTGTCTCTTCACCGCTGGTGTTGACTTGTAAAAGCATCGCTGTTTTCACGCCGGCATCACGACTACTTTGAGATAGCTTCTGTGCCAGCTCCGGGGTATCGACAGAGTGCACTAGAGCAAACTTCCCCACGACTTTGGGAACCTTCTTACGTTGGAGCGAGCCGATCATATGCCAGCGCAGATCTTGGGGTCCGGCGTCACACTTGGGTAGTGCTTCTTGGACTTTGCTTTCGCCAAAATCTCGGCATCCCGCGTTGTAGGCAGGAAGAATATGATCTAAGGGGTATGTCTTGGATACGGCAACAACAGTGACGTCAGTAGGATTACGCCCGCACTTTAGTGCGAGTTCGCGGACATGATCGCAGACTCTCAGGTAGTTTCCGGCGACGTCAGCCACGGTGTTAGCCTTCCCATGGCAGCCCCTGCAGTGGCGCGCTGGGTTGTAGACTTTTTGGTTTGCCGATGATTTCATGGAGGAGGACGATATCTCCGGGGCTATTTAACCCTTCAAGTAGCTGTCGGGCTTTAGAATACCCTCGGTGCTTTCCAAGCGTGTATGCCCCTCCCGTGGTATCGACACGCATGGATTCACTGGCTACTGCCGGCTTAAAGCGCTTGTTGTCGCGCAGGTTGACCTGACTACGGATGTGACGCTGCTCTATCGCCGTTTGCCGCTTGCGGTCTTCGATATCGCTGTGGAACTCAAACCCATGACGCACAGTACGCCCTGTCGTTGGCCGCACAAAAGGCTTCTTAATGTGGACAGGTGGCCGTGGGGGCTGTGCAGGCGGTGGCGCGCTAGCTTGGGAAGACGGTATATCTTCGAGCTCCGGTGGGATAGGCAACTCAAGCTTCTGGAGCAGCTCCTTGTAGGCTTGCTGCTCCCGAGCTTCCTCTTCGGCATAGTCCTCGGGGTGAGCGCGACGTCGGCGCTCTTCTTTAGCCCGCCTTGCGGACAGGTAGATGAGCGCAAGGAGGCTGATGATGAAGCCTATGAACTCGATGAAGGTCATGCTTTACCTGGTTCACGAGGGTCAGGATTTTCTTCTTCGCCTTTGGCAATGGAGTTCCGCATATCCGTGTCGGCCTGAATATTCTGGATGCGTTGGTAGTCCATGATGCCCAGGTTGCCTTTTTCAAATGCGTTGGCCATGGCCTGTGGGACGAGAGATTTCGCTTCCACAAGTTTGGCTTCCATATCACGTACCTTAGCTTTGTTTTCTTGCTCCATCGCGACAGCCATGGCACGACGTTCTTCGGCTTTAGCCTGGGCGACACGCTTGAGTGATTCGGCCTTGTCAGCCTGCAGGCGGGCGCCGATGTTTTCACCTACATTGATGTCAGCGATATCAATAGACAGGATCTCAAAGGCTGTGGAGGCGTCGAGGCCCTTATCCAAAACAAGCTTGGAAATACGCTGCGGAGATTCCAACACTTCTAAATGTGTGTCTGCGCTACCGATGGCACTGACAATACCCTCGCCGACACGTGCAATGATTGTGTCTTCAGTTGCACCACCGACAAGTTGTTGGATATTGGTACGTACAGTGACACGTGCACGGCAAAGTAGCTGCACCCCATCTTTGGCGACGGCAACGATGAAATCGCCGGTGTGAGGAGTTGGGCAGTCGATGACTTTAGGATATACAGACGTCTGGACAGCTTCCCTCAGGTCACGACCCGCGAGGTCAATCGCTGTTGCTTGGCGCCAGTCTAGTGGGATGTTTGCCTTATCGGCGGCGATCATCGCTTTGACGATATTGTCGACACGCCCACCGGCAAGGTAGTGAGTCTCAAGGTCTGCCACCGTAATCCCCTTCAGACCTGCTTTGAACGATATGATACGGGCGTTGACGATGGTTTTTGGGGGGATCTTCCTCAGGCTCATCCCGATGATATTAAACAGTGATATCGGCGTTCCGGACACAAAAGCCTGGAACCACAGTGCAATGAATTTTCCGATGATACTCAGTAGTATCAGTGCCACGACGGCAAGGAAAATGACTAAAAAGTAGAACTCTCCGCCCATATCCGTAAACATCAGTAACTCCTTCATGAGGTTGGTTCCTTCTCTTTAACAACTAGGTAGGCGCCCTTACCACGTAACACAACGATGGATGCGCCTTTAGTGATATATCCCGCCTGTGAAACGGCCTGGTGCTGGGTATGATCAACGATGATATGCCCAGAGGGTTTTAGGTCTGTAGCAGCAACACCTTCCTTACCGATGGTGCCCTCGTCGAATTTCGAGGCCGTGAAGCCTTCTTCATCAGCATCTAGGTAGATCGTCTGTTCAGCCGCGTTCCCTTGTATTCTCTTCAACGTCACCCTTATGATGATCGATAGGAATATCACCGTAAAGGTGATAAACCCAAAAAGCTCTAGCCCTACACCGTAGTTCATCGCGAACACCACGAAGCTAACGATAATGAGGATTGCCCCCGCGGTGCCCATCACGGCTCCAGGGAGGAAAAACTCGAGCATCACAAGGAACAGTCCAAGAAGGACAAGGAAATAAGGTGTCATAATGTCTCAATATCAGATTCTACCGACACCACGATAACGCGGCTGCCATCAAGACGCAAGACCTCAATGTCTGTGCCTTTTTCAATAAAGCCACCGACGCTCGTTGCGGTGTATAGAACATCGTCGATAATCACACTACCGGAGGGGCGCAGTGTTGCTTCGACGACACCTTGGCTACCTGGGGGAGGCAGGGTTCGTGGGTCGACACCAGCGACATAGCCTTCGGAGCTATCCTGCTCACCTGTGAGCACAAGGCGATTAAAGGCTGTAAAGCGCGGAAGCACGTAGCGAGCGAGAAGCGCTACCACGACGAGGCCCACAACGAGGGAACCACAAAGCCATACTAAACGTTCCATAAATACCTCACCTGCAGCATTCCAGGTGTTGCTATCTTGGTCAAAGCTCACTGTTTCAAGACCTGGGAGCATCAAAGCAAAAAGCCCCACTATGATGGCAGCAATACCTGCGAGCCCTGCAACGCCGAAGCCTGGAATAACAAAAAGCTCAAGGCCCAGGAGGACGAGGCCTGCGATGATGAGAATCACTTCAAGCCAGCTCGCCGCCTCCATCGCAAAGCTCGAGAGCAAGACAAGGAATAAGCACAGAATCGCGACAGCCCCAGGGATGCCAAAGCCGGGGCTGGACATCTCGATGTAGAACCCTAGGAACAGCCCCAAAAAGATCAATGATGACACAACCGGGTGCGTGAGCATCGCCAAGAAATCGATTTTCCAGTCACCTTGGTAGGAGTCCACAGTGCCATGCGAAAAGCGCTTAAAGTACTCGTGCTGAAATAGCTGCATCTTACTCGCCGGCCACAACCCCTGTCCCTCTTCTGCAGTTCCTATAGGCGTCACTGCCACGGACTCAATTCTGAGATCCGCAACACCCAGGTCCATCATTTCTTCGGCGTTCAATGTAAGCAACTTGCCCTTAGCGGAAATCATCTCGTCAGGGTCTGGGCCGTCACGGCGGATCTGTTCTTCTGTATCGACCTTAACAATCTTACCGTGACGACGTACCAAGATCATGTCCTTGTCCACCATAGCCTCGGCAAGAAGCCCATTGCGCCCAAAAAAACGTGCCCTGTTGGCGAAATCACTGCGGAAAGCGGAATTCACTTTTTCAGGAGCCGCTTCCATCCCTTCCTGAGTTTGGAAAACCGGAGCCGCAGCCCCCATGCTGGCGTCTTTGGCGATCACGATGAAGCGGCACGAGTAGGCGAGCATCGCCCCCGCGGAGATAGCCCAGTTATTGATGTATGCCACCACAGGAATGCCGTACTGTGTATCCATCTCTTTGAGGGCGTCAGAGATCTGCTGTGAAGGGTATACCTGCCCACCTGGGGTGTTGAGCTCCAAAATAATGAACGCGGGTTTGGTCTCTTTGTAGTAGTCTAACGCCGACTTCACATAGAGCCATGTCCCGGGAGTGATACCTACGGTTTTGTCATCAATAATCAGGTGTCCAATGTTTAGCGGGCGCGCTTCGTCAATGCGAATGTGCGCCTCTAAGCGCTCGTTGACCGTTCCCGACACCGCACGGCGACGCACTGAAGCGCTATTGGCTTCGGTAGGGATGAGCTCTACTCCGTAGTTTGCCTGCAGCTCACTGGCCCTAACAAAGCGCTCGACTAAGCCAAGTTCTTTAAGTTGGTTGTGGCTAATCACCAGAGTCTCCCCTTTAGGCGATATCACCTGGCCACGGTCCGTGACCGACTCATTCCGAATGCGCCATCCATCTTCGTTTGTTACCGTCAACGCTGGATCAACCATGGCGCGAGCCAAAAGCTTAAGTAGATCTCCGCGCGCACCCTGTGATGCGATGAGGCTCGTCACCCTATTGCGCAGCACATTAAGTGGGAGGGTAGATTCCGATCCCAACGGGATCGCTCCCCACGACACAAAAGGCGAAGACAGGAGCTCATCAGCGAGGAAGGGTAAAATGGCTCCAGGGCCCAATACGTTGTTTCCAAGATAAACCACAATCTGCACAGAGTGCTCTTGCTTCAGCTCATAGATGCGCTGCGCCAGCAGTAAGACCGCCTTGAGGTCTCCGGAGCTAGAGTCGACTTCTATAAGCGCTTTTTCGGGAGGAGTCTCATGCCACGCTTCGACCTGTTTGAGCGCTTCGACGGTCTCGTCTTCGCCGAGATACCCCTTAAGACTGATAAACTCTATAGCGCTAAGATCAATGCCGCAGCAGCAGCACACCAAGATGGCGGATAAAATCCAGACTTTCAGTCGCGTACGCATCATAACTTTACCTATTTTGGGGCCATGCCCCATAAATGGCTTAGCTTGGCGCATTCAGCCTTTTTCTGCTAGGAGTAAGCCAGTGTGGCAGGTGGTACTTGTGTACTGATACTCCTTCCAACCGAAGAAACCATGGAGGCCATGGAGGGAAGAGGAAGGTCATGGAAAAGAGTCACCCTGTAAACTCTCTTACCATTAGTGGGTAATTCGGCATGTAGAGAGTGTAAAGAAATCCCGAGATCGATTGTGAAATCGTTGATTTTTCATGAGACGGCCCTTCGGGTCTCATGAAAAATCTATCGTGATTTATGCCCTGGTGATATTTCCTGACACTCTCGCAAGTAATATTTCCTGACACTCGCACAAGGGCGAAAGCGAAAGAAACTGTGGACGACCTTGCTCCTGTCACTCCTCGTTTCTTGCTAACTCTACTATTGCATGAGTAGAGGAAGGATATGATGGAAGTTCTCTCCATGACCTTCCTCCTCCCTCCATTGCCTCCATGGTTTCTCTTCTATGGCGAATTACCTGCCGCCTGCCCGAGCTAGAATTCGGAGTTGATGAATTCGAGGATGACATCGCGGGTGTATTCGAGGTGCGGCTCAGTGTGTGCCGTTGTCACAAAGCTTGCCTCGTATTGGGCAGGAGGAAAGAAAATTCCGCGCTCAAAGATATAGCTAAAGAAGCGCTTGTGTTGGTCGAGATCAAGGTCTTTAGCATCGTCAAAATTACGTACT
>JAJFMA010000132.1 GCA_021772415.1 Chlamydiota bacterium | reverse complement strand
GAACTAATCGTAATGTGTTTAGTGTAAGTGTGATATATAACGATATGATTATAATGGATTGCTTTAGATGTAAATAAAAAAACAGATTGTTTATTTCTTTAGTATTATTTATAAACTAAGTTTACATTATAATATCTTACTATGCATAATAGAATTATTATATTACAGGTTAATTGCGCACATTTAAGATTAAAAGAGGTGTGAACGATGCTTTGCCTTATTTATGAGCGGATAAACGCCATGTTTCCGTGGCGGTCGACATGGAAAAGCAGTGTGGGTTTAGCCTTTGCTGCGGTTGTCTTTGCGGTTAGTCCGCTGGAAGCGGCTTTAACGGATGACTTTAATGTTACATTCTTTACCAACCGTGGGCAAGACGACACCGGCACAACAGGTGATCCTAACATGGGTATCACGGACTCGGGAAATAGCTCCACTGGAACCCATATTGCGACTTTGACTGTTGTTGATTCCGACACGTTTAAGATCACCATGAACTCCGCCATGGACAGTAGCACCTTGTTTCAAATAACGGGTGTAGACTGGGGCAGTGGGGGCGTTATAGATACAGTTTCGATTGGATCGCAACCCAATCTACAGATACCTGCTGCTTGGTTAAACGACACTAGCTTTGCGGTACGCACCACAGTTGCTCTAATGACGGATGACTTTTTTACGATCGACGTCACGGGCACACATGTACATGTACCAGAACCCCAAACATACGTGATGCTTGGGAGTGGATTGGGAGCTGTTCTACTTCTAGTGCGACGACGCAAACGTACCAGCTGAAGTTGAATTTCGGCGCGTTTGTAGGTGGCTTGGGGCACGTAACCAGTGGTGTAGCGGTTCTTACAGTGCTCCAGGTAGCTATCCCTATTTCTTAGGTCCTTAAGAACAGGCGTTTAATGACTACACATTGACACTATAGTCCTGTAAATTGACAATGTGCCTATAGTGTCGTTAGTTAGTTATTGGTCAGAGCGCCAGGGAGAAATCATGTTTTGCTACCGTTTGGTTCTATTACCATTTCTGTTTTCGTGTGTTGCTGCGCTTCACGTCAGTTCTGCAGAGCAAGTCTACCCTCGTGACCAGCGCTCGTCGGCGCGTATGACCTCCTGGGAGCGTAAGCCTATCGACAAGCGTAGACAAGTGCATCAGCGCACCGTAGCCCTGTTTGATGACGGCCCATTCGGTGGCGATCTCAAAGACGTCGAAAAACAGGCCGATAGCCAAGTTAAGTGCAAAACATTGAGCTCCATCTACTATGCCTTGCTTGAGGTTCATGAGGAGTACGTGAGCAAAACCCCTGTGGTCAATGCGGAGGTCACTGCTGATGCTAAAATACCTCCAGAACTTCAAAAAGGAACCAAAGAGTATGTTAAAACGGTCTATGGGACTGCTCTTTATTATTTGAGGCACAATGATTTAGAGCTTTCTCAATCGGAACTCAAAGAGCTTGCGTTTGACTATAGTGATTGGTCTGGTTACTCCTATGAGCTCACACCGGAGCTTGCCAAACAGATTGAGAAGGAAGTCGACGTCCAGTTCAATAACGCCGCCTTGCTCGAGGTGTGCTCAGACAAGAGCGAGTTCGACTACATTCAGAAGGTCTTTAAGCACGCTCAGGAACTGCTTGAGGATTCTTGATTAGTAGATTAGTGATCTCAAATTCCATTATCTCACTCTAGCGCTGTAGTGAATATTCATCCGTCACTTAGGCAGGATAGCCCCCTGTCACTAAACCGTTGTGTAACAAGATATTAGTGAGTGGTCACCTGAGTTGACGTCATTGTTTCAGCAAAGGGCTTTTATTGAGATAATCTACATAAAGTTCTATGTCTTGTGAATGTGGTCTGCGCGGCAACATTCACGCATATGCGGGGAATAGAGAGTGTTTTTATCCGAATCTTCCTGCCAGCGGCGGATTACGTGGGACGTTCAAGGAGTTTCCAATCCGTCAAATTCCTGCCTCGTTCAACTTAGATAAGGTTATGGACAAACTACAGAAAAGCTTTGGCATTTAAAGAGAGATCGATGACACGCACATATTATCGATGGCTGCTGCTTGTAGCAGTAGCCATTTGCCCACATTGCTGGGGCGATACCGAAATACCTGCTGATGCTCCGGACAACATGACGTGGGTGTCCTCTGGGGAATTCACGATGGGTACAAGCGCCGTCAAAGCCAATCGTGACGAACGGCCTCCACATTCCGTGAGGGTGTCGGGATTCTGGATGGATACAACGCCTGTAACCAATGCGCAGTTTAAAGAATTCGTCGAGGCGACGGGCTATGTCACCATGGCAGAGACGGCTCCGTCTCTTGAGGAAATTATGGCCCAGCTGCCGCCTGGAACCCCTCCTCCAGCTAAGGAAATGCTGGTTCCTGCATCGCTAGTATTTGTGGCCCCTGACCATCCGGTACCTGTAAGGAATAATCTTCATCGATGGTGGAAGTGGACACCTGGAGCTTCTTGGAGGCATCCTCAGGGACCCCAAAGCAGTATTACGGGTAAAGAGCAACACCCTGTAACGCATATATCATGGTATGACGCCAGCGCCTATGCGAAGTGGGCTGGAAAGCGTCTGCCTACCGAAGCCGAATGGGAATACGCTGCCAGAGGTGGGCTGGAAGGGAAAATCTTTCCCTGGGGGGATGCAGAGCCCGATGACGCTAATCTCCTCGTCAATATCTGGCTCGGAGAGTTTCCTCACAAAAGCCTAAAACCAAACGGATATTATGGAACCTCGCCAGTGCGAACGTATCCTGCTAATGGCTACGGGATATACGACCTAGTGGGTAATGTGTGGGAATGGACAAGCGACTGGTACAGTGCTGACACCTACCTAAAGAGAGCGAAAGACATTGCCATTAACCCTTCTGGTCCTGAAAAAAGCTATGACCCAAAACAGCCGTACACTCCTCTTAGAGTACAGCGGGGAGGGTCGTTTCTTTGCCATCGTTCCTACTGTGACGGGTATCGTGTGACAGCGAGGAGTAAGACACCTCCGGACACAAGCATGAGCCACACAGGGTTTAGATGTGCGCGCAGTGCAACACCAGCGCATATTTAGCTTCATATCGGGCATCTCTTATTCTCTAGATGGGTAATTCTGATGGGGATATCGAAGTGCTTAAATAAGCGAGATGGGACCGAATACATCTCTCTCATCGAAGACGCACTGCAATTTGTCCACAAACGTGGGTAGACGACATTGAGGGATGAAAATGACCTTCGAATTGTGCTTTGGTTATCATCAGCAAGTAGTCATTCGGATCTAAAACGCTAATGTGTACATGTTCATGTGGTAGCACTACAGAAAGCCTGAAAATAGTGAAGTCTTAGCAGGTCACGCCTGCATGCAGCCAGAGTATGAACCCCACTTCGACGCTACCCCTCTCCTTGAAGATGGGCAGCAAGTCTAATTTGTATAATCAATAGTTTTTACATATAAAATTCCAAATCATATTAAGTTGATGATTATTATAAAAATAATATATCTAATGCTATAATAGTTATATAAAACGTTTGTTTTGTTATTGGAAATTATGGTTATTCAACGCTTACAATCTGATGCCTCTAGTGAAGACTGGTCCCCCCGGGCAGCTAGCAGCAGCGACCAACAGGCCCCTCGCAGAAAGAAATCACGACGTCGGGTTTCGGCGTATTTGCGACGGATGGTGTCCGGAATTCAAAGCCCCAAAGCTAGTCCCCATACTGTTTGCCGAGGAGCTGTGGGTGCATCGTCGCTAAGCCCACCACTCAGTTCTGAGGTGCGAGATCGCATGCTGAGTCAGAGCACATCTAGGATGAACGGCGTTGTGGTACGTGTGGCTTTTGCTGACGATGTGTCGTCGGAGGTGCATGGTAAAATAGCTCGGCTTGCTGAACAAGCCAAAGTTGTGTTGGCGTCGGATTCGATTTCATCGGACGATACTGTTGCGCTTATCAAGAATATGATGAATCCCACCATACGGCTTGTTTCAGGAGATGAGCAACGCTTTAGCGTCGAGCTGTTGACTTCGTTTCTTCTAGATCTAAATGCACAGGATGAGGAGCTGTGTCAAAAAACTCTAGACGCTGTTGTTTCCGAGTTAAGCTATTCTCCTAGATGGATGTTGGCGAGACTGTGTGAAAATGAACTGATGGCAGACGCCGTTGAATCTCGAGGCTTCGAAAATGCTGGCCGCTTGTTGAAGGGGCTTCTTTCCATCGATTGTATGCACCTAACGAGCTCTGGTACGGAAAAGGTAAAGGCCGCATTGATACCGCGTGTCATCGCAGATCCAAAGCAACGGGATGCTTGTGTAGATCACCTAAAGAGCAGAGGCATTATCGGCGCAATTTCTACGTTGCAAGCGGATCAACTCGACCTGATGTTGACGTTACTGGATAAGACCGATGGACTGGATCTCAACACATTAGAAGTACAGGCCGTAGATGATAAAAAGCCCATGTCACTATACGTGAAGCTTGTTCAATCAGCCGTGACCATGCGTAGTGTGGAGCTGGCTGACGTGTTATTTAAGTACTCCGACAACCCTGCGATGGCTCATCGAGACGTCCTATTGGAGAGTGCGCGGCAGAATCAAGACGCCTTTACACTAGAGCTGCTAGATCTAAGCGGCGACGAAGAGAGAGCAGACCTCCGTGCCGAGATATCTGCCATAGCTTTGGAAGGAAACAACCTTGGTTTGCTATCCAAAACCGATTCGCAGTACGTGGATCGCTTTATAGAGAAGTTACGCGAGAATCCAGAAAAGATTGAACACACGCTCTATTCGATGGTACTCAATTCTTCTTATCCAGAAGCTGTGAGCTTCTTGGCTGGCATTAGTGCTGACCCGCGGTTTGGGGAGCATGTGGAGACGATTAAGGGTGTTGAAGCATATATGCAGAAGGGAGGCTGCCTTATTGGACGCTTTCCTCAGCCTGAGCATCAAGTCGAGATGCACCGTACATATGGATCTGCACATGTTGACTACGTTGCACAGCAACGCGCGTATGGAGGAAGTAGACACGAGGCAGCGAGAGCTATGGCTGATGAACTGTCAGCATCAAAATCCAGTGGGCAGCCATTGAAATTGAGTGATGTCTACACCTCATTACAGGGTGGATCTGATAGAACGCGATGGCGGGACGAGGAGGGAGTCTTCGATACACCTATTGCAGCACGCTATCGAATGTTTACACGCTTTGCTGTAGAAACTTTGAAGGAAACCGGAAGCCCCATCATTAGATACGAGGATCCGCGCGCTCACAAGTCAGAGCAGTTGACGTGTCTATTTCTAAACTCGGGACCCAACGTGATTAGCTGGATGCATACCAGTGGCGCTGACACGGAAGGGTGGCTGGATCGAATGGGGATGTCACGCGATTTTGACAGTATTGTCAAGATGGATATCGATCCGAATAATCCTGCTGATGTAAAGCGCCTTCAGCAGAAGATAGCTCGGTTTTATTGGAAAGGGGCACAGCTAGCACCTACGGAAAGGGGGAACGCACAGACGATGCTTGAGATGCACTATATTCTCTATGCTATTCACGGTATTCAGCCGCCCCCCGTGTCGAAGGAACTATCTATGCCCGATTGTGTGGCACTATCGATGCCTATTCACAAGTTTGTTGGTGAATATTACGAGCAATGTTGGGATTTTCCTCCGACTACATAGTCGCGTCTGAATGTTCTCGCAGGCTTGCGCGAGAAACATGCTTGCCTTAACAGTAGTATTTGGCGTACACATTTTGTTCGAACAGTAAATACTGCGTCATTTGTGCGCTAGAGAGGCAAAATATCTTATGGGAACAACGGTGTGCATCGGTGGGTTGATTGCTGTGGGAAAGACAACCTTCATTGACAAACTTGTGAAACACTGCCTAGCAACAGGTATAAGATGTCGCGTCATGGCCGAGATGTATAGCGGCGCCATGCGTGAGATGGTCTCGACAAACCTTCCCGTCGCCGACGCTTTTATGATGGCTCACCGCCTGCAAATGGCTGTGGATGCTCCGGATGTGGCAAAAAATTATGATGTCGTCTTGATGGAGCGCTGTTTCATTGATCATCTGGCTTTTCAAGACGCTTTTGTTGAATGTAACATGATTGATGAGTACTTTGCTGCATGGTCCAGGCGTGTAGTCCAAGAGATGGATCCTCCCATCCCCGAACACTGTGTATTCCTTGATGTCGATCCTAATGTAGCTTGTCAGAGGAAAATTGGGCGAGGTACTGGGGGCGACGGCATATTTCGGCCAGAGTTTATGGCTGCGCTTCAGCGTGCTTACAGGCGGCTGATTGCGGAATATTTTGAAAACCCTATCGTCCTAGACTGGAAAGAGTTTGGTGAAGGCGTGTGCGTAGATGAGCTATTTAATAGCATATTGACTACTCAGTGCTCTGTATAAGATCGTCGTCCTTCGTTTGGGTTTTTAGTGTTTATGCTATAGTCGATCCAGCACAATGACAAAGCAGTGAGGTTCATCCGATGGTGCAAAAGACTAGAAGCAAGCCCGGAAATAAAGCAGCTGAACATTCTATACCGTGTCAGATCTGCGGGAAGGAGTTTTCAATGCACGAGCTGTGTCCGGGAAGCTTGGTGCGTAAATCTTTGGCATCATTCATTCGGCAAACACATCCCGAATGGGAATCAACGCATTATGTGTGTGTTGACGATCTGGATCGCTTCCGCGTTGAATACATTGAAAGCCTTATCCGGGACGAGAGCGGAGCTTTGACACGGCTTGACGAAGAGGTCATTGAGAGTTTTAGAGAAAATGAGTTAATCACAGAGAACGTAAACAAGCAGTTTGAAGCTGAGATGACCTTCGGTGAAGAGATCGCTGATAAGGTAGCAAGCTTTGGGGGAAGCTGGACCTTCATCCTCCTCTTCGCTTTTGTGCTTGTAGGGTGGATGACTGTGAATGTAACGGCGTTTCTTACCGAGGTATTTGACCCGTATCCGTTCATATTGCTTAATTTGGTACTGTCCTGTCTAGCTGCGATCCAAGCTCCGGTCATTATGATGAGCCAAAACCGTCAGGCTAAGAAGCAAGTAATCAAAGCAGATTTTGAATACATGATTAACCTCAAGGCTGAGCTCCAAGTGCGACAGCTTAACTCCAAGATGGACCATCTCATGCGCGAGCAGTGGGATCGTATGTTGGAGATTCAGAATTGCCAAATAGATCTACTTGATCAAGTAAACAGTCGCCTTAAAGGGTGATGGTAGAGTGCCATTGTAGGACGGAGGCGCTACAATCGCAGGTTCTAGCACGTGAATTTTTGAGGTATACATGAAGCTCGTTGGAAAAAAAGCTATAGTCACAGGTGCAAACCGAAGTATCGGCAAAGGAATTGCATTGGCATTTGCCCGCGAGGGAGCTGATGTTGTCATCAGCTATCGTTCTGACGAACAGGGCGCCAAAGATGTCGTTGCGGAGATTACGGCTATGGGATGCTCTGCTAAGGCTCTGTATGGTGATTTTTCCGAGCCTGAAGGGGTGAAGGAGTTTTTCGAGGAGGCTGTCGAATTCCTGGGTTCCGTCGATATCTTGGTAAACAACGCGGCAGGATATGACACGACACGTTTCTTAGATGCCGATGTCAGGACATTTAAGAGTTTGCTCGATGTGGGTGTTGCAGCTCCAATGTATCTGACACAGCTTGTGGCTAAGCAGATGGTGGAAAAGGGAATTGCCGGGGCTGTTGTCAACGTATCGTCAATTTCCGGCCTACGCCCCTACCCTAATCGGGTTGCCCATAGCACGGCTAAAGCTGCTCTGAATATGCTCACACAGGTTTGTGCTCTAGAACTTGCTCCTCACAATATTCGCGTTAACGCGATTGCTCCAGGTACTACTCCCTATGAGATGCCCGCAGAGGGACCTTCGCATAAAGATATTCCTCTAGGGCGTTACGGCACTCCAGAAGACCAAGCCAAGGCTGTGGTATTTCTCGCCAGTAACGATGCCTCTTGGACTACCGGACAGATCATCACAAGCGACGGTGGCAGCGCGCTGTCGTTTTAGGCCGCGTTTTAGGCTGCTTCCAAGAAGGAGTCGCTGCGGATCCAAGCTGGCTTGATGGCTACCTTTATGCATGTCGCTGTTGTTTGGAAACTCATGATCTTGTGGTCGCACAGGAGCTCTGTGATTGGGGGCTGAAGGAAGCTGAGGACCTGCTCAATCCAGAAGAGCTCGCTCAGCTATCTGAGGAGCTCACACAGCTCAAACTTGCTATCCCTCTGGCGGCATAGGAAGCCAGATATAGACATCTGACCTCATTCAAAGCCCTGGCTCTACACTACACTATGATCTGGAGATGTGAGTGACCGTTTGGTATTAGTCGGATTTGGTATTAGTCGGAATTGCCCAGATGGGTACGGAGAAATTCTCCGATTTCTTTGGTAGATTGCCGTGCTTCTGGATATTGGCTACCTTGCCACACGTGCCACATGCTTTCCCATGGATCGATGGTGACCTCTACTCCCTCTTCTTTCATCTTACGATAGAGTCGCACGCAGTTGCTTAGGAAAAGGTCTCGTGTACCTGTAGTGATGAGTGTCGGAGGGAAGCCCTTCGTGTAGTCGGCATACACTGGAGAAATTAGCGGATTCTTATTGTCGTGAGATCCTGTATATGCTTCGGCGGATGTT
>JAJFMA010000131.1 GCA_021772415.1 Chlamydiota bacterium | reverse complement strand
CCGATATGACTCCAAAACTCTTTGTCCTTCTGATGAGGGTCCAAGCCCCCAACGACGGGCATGCAGTAACCACGCAGGACCATATCTAAACGCAGGGCCATCTCCCGGTCTGCTTTTGGATCGTCCAAATCAGGATAGGGTAGACGTGTGTAGACCGGTAAGGTGCGTGTGCTGATCTGTTCATGGCCATCTTCATCCAAAAAGCGCACAGTCCATTCGATGTCGACCTGAATGCGCTCCTTTCCTGGTGACATTTCCCAACGCTTCATACGAATACCGCCAGACTCACCGCATAGGGGCTGCCACTCAATGTCCAAGACTCTGTCGCGCTTACCATCAATTAAACGCCAAATCCAAGGTGCAGGGTAGCCGTCTTCACTAGGTTCGCCTTCGCTAATGTGTAACTGAGGGCCATCTGGTTTGATCTTTTCGAGCTTGATTTCAAGCTCGGGCTTAAAGTCAAGTGGTACGTGGTGCGGCGCGATTAGTCCGTCACTGGACGATGACAACAAATCCATTTAAAAACCTAAATTAATTTCTGTAACTTTATTATATACAAAATCGAATTAAGTTTCATTAAACGAGTGTTTAATAACAGGTTAAGTTGTGATATTTAAGTTTGGGTGGAATTGAGGAGAGATGGCGCGGTCTGGCTAGGTGTGGTATTCTCGAGAAAGCTGGATTTTGCGCCTTGCAAATAAAGATATACAGCGCTATCATCCTGGTGTTGAATCGCTATTGAAGCGAGTCAAACGATGGGGTGTAGCCAAGTGGTAAGGCAGCGGTTTTTGGTATCGCCATGCGTAGGTTCGAACCCTACCACCCCAATTTGACCACCCAAGAAGGGGGTGTGTATGCCCGTACCGAAGGATGAAGTCCTGTTCTTTTCAGGGTCTTCCCACCCAGCACTAGCCGAGAAAGTTGCCCAAGAAGCGGGCCTCGAACTCGGAAAGATTGACCTCGGGGTCTTCCCCGATCGGGAGATCTTTGCTAGGGTACGCGAAAACGTCCGAGGACGTGACGTGTTCGTCCTTCAAACCATCGCCCGGCATCCCAACCGCTACCTAATGGAGCTGTTGCTGATTGTCGATGCGGTGAAACGGGCTGCGGCACGTAGTGTAGTAGCGATTATTCCCTACTTCGGCTACAGCCGCCAGGATCGTCGTGACCGTCCTCGCGTGCCTATTACGGCTAAGCTTGTGGCGGACCTACTTCAAGCCGCTGGCGTGAAGCAGGTTGTGACGATGGACCTGCATACAGACCAACTTCAAGGGTTTTTCAACATCCCCGTGGACGGCCTCCATGCTCGGCCCAAGCTTATTGAAGCTTTCCGCAGCATGGCCGGTGACGACCTCGTGGTAGCCACCCCGGACGTGGGTAGTGTCAAATTGGCACACGCCTACGCGACGGAACTCGGCGTCGACCTCGTTATTGTCGACAAAGAGCGGGTGGATGCCAGCTGCGTCAAAACGACTGCAGTGATTGGGGATGTGAAAGGAAAAGATGTTCTTCTCGCTGACGATATGTGTTCCACAGCCGGAACTCTAGTGTCAGCAGCGAAAGCTTGCCATGAGAAGGGCGCTCGCAGGATTATTGCTGCAGTAACTCACGGGCTGTTTGTGGGTGAATCGATCAAACGGATCGAAGCAAGTCCTATCGAAGCGTTAATCGTAAGTGATACGGTCCCCCTCAACGAGGAGGCAGCCGGATCCAAGAAGGTGTTCCACGCCTCTGTGGCAAGTCAATTCGGCCAGGCGATACAGTGTATCCTCTCGGCGAAGTCCATCTCTTCCATGTACTATTGTTGTGTGTAGGTGCACGCATTTGCGTGCCCCTAACAATTGAGACTAACCGACCCTCATTTGTCACGTAAGTGGCAGGAGTGTAGGAGGACACATGGACCTAAAAGTAACAAAACGAGCGGCTGCGCGCAAAAGCGAATCCAAGCAAGCTCGAGTAAACGGGCAGATCCCTTCCGTCGTCTACAGTAAAGGCGAATCTGGGGAAGCTGTTTTTGTTGATACTCGCGCTTTCCAGGGTGCTCTTGCGCAAACTAAAAAAGGACGTCTTCCGACTGTTGTATTTACGCTTGTTGCCGAAGACGGTAGCCAGCGGCGCGCTGTAGTAAAAGACATCCAGTACCACGTCACGACGTATGACATCATCCACCTTGACTTCCAAGAAGTGCATGATGACGTCGAAGTAAACGTAAATATCCCAATCGAATGCAAAGGTGTCGCCGACTGTGTTGGCATCAAGCATGGTGGGGTACTGCGTCAGGTTATCCGACACATTAAGGTACGTTGCCTTCCTAGCAACATCCCTGATTTCTTTGAAATTAATGTGGCGGAACTCGAGATGAAGCAGACGCGACGCCTGAGTGATCTCGCCATTCCAAGTAGCGTAAGACCGCTGGCAAACCTCAATGAGGTTGCTGTGGTTATTGCTAAGCGCTAAAGGACGCTGTAGGTGACGGAGCAAACGCAGCATACCCAAGTCGTCGTAGGCTTGGGAAACCCTGGGCAGAAGTACTCTGGGACGCGCCATAACATTGGATTTATGGTCGCACAAGAGTTCGCTAGACGCAGGAACATCACTCTTAAAGAAGAGAGCCGATGGCCCGGTCTAGCTGCTAAGGGGCACACTCCCGAAGGGACTGTGCATGTGCTGTTGCCAACGACCTACATGAACGAAAGTGGACGCGCTGTGCAGCGCTACCTCAGTTACTACAAGCTGACACCCAGCAATGTAGTTGTTGTGACCGATGATGTAGCCCAGCCCTTTGGGCAGCTGCGGATTCGAGCAAAGGGTAGTGCTGGAGGTCATAATGGCCTCAAAAGCCTTCAGGCGCATCTAGGGACCACCGAATACCGTCGGCTTAAGATGGGAATTGGTGCCCAAAGGCCCGGGCAGGACCTCGCTGACTACGTGCTAGCGAAGTTCACTGGTCAGGAGCTTGATGAGCTTGAGCGCTTTATCGACGGCGGTGCGAACACTGTCGAGCGCCTACTACGCGAAGACGTCGAAGACGTTATGAATGCCGTGAACACAAGACCGGCAAAGAAGCAGTTAAAAGAACATTGCGACACAAGTGCGCAGGAGAACAAGAATGAGTCAAGAAGAGAACAAGCAGAACCTCTATGAGGGAATGTATGTCATCAGCTCTACATTGAGTGAAGAGGCTCGTAAAAAAGCCCTAGATCGTATCGAGAAGGGGATTACGGATCACGGAGGAGAAATCCTTAAGATCCACGAGCAAGGAAGACGTCGCATGGCGTATGCCATCGATGGCCACAGAGAAGGACACTACTTTTTGTTGTACTTCAACGTGGAAGCCTCTGCAATCAATGAGATGTGGCGTGAATACCACCTCAATGAGGATCTAATTCGCTTTATCACACTACGTACAGATAAGGTGCGAGAAAAACTAGAATTTAAATCCCTCGCGGAACAGTAGAGGAGTAGCCAGTCATGGTAAAAAGAGCAAAGACTGCTCGTCGTGGGGCTCGTCCCAGACGCCGACGCAAAAAATGCCCATTCACTGCTGTAGGGATTAAGCCTACGGAGATCGACTACAAAGACGTAGACACACTAGGTAAGTTCATCACAGATCGTGGTAAAATCTTACCCAGACGTATTACTGGGGTCTCGGCACATCACCAGAGGTTCCTCACAACGGCTATAAAGCGTGCACGCCACATGGCGCTGCTGCCCTTTTTGGCGGATGTTTAAAAGGACACTCGATAGAACAGGATATCTGATATGCCTACAAAATTATTGTTAATTGAAGACGTCGACAGCGTAGGCCGTAGTGGCGATGTTGTCACCGTTAAACCTGGGTTTGCGCGGAATTTTCTCGTGCCTCAGGGAAGAGCCGTAGTAGCGTCTAAGTACACTCTACGCATGCAGGAAAAGCTGCAGCAAGAGCGTGCTAAGAAAGCTGCTGAGGACAAGAAAGACGCTGAGAAGCAAGCAAAACAGCTTGCTGATGTGACTGTCGAGACAAAGGTGAAAACCGATGCCGCAGGTCACATGTATGGGTCTGTCTCAGCTCTAGATATCGTCAACCTTGTGGGTGAGCAAGCTAAGATCGAGCTCGATCGACGCTCTGTGCTTCTAAAGCACCCCATCAAGGCACTTGGAATTCACCGTATTGAGCTACGCCTTACAGAAGGTGTCGAAGCTTCGGTGCAAGTGAAAGTGATGAACGAAGAAGGTGAGATCCCTGCGCCTAAGAAGACGGTCGAAGAAGAAGATGCTCCAGCAGATGCTGAAGCAGAAGAAAATGCTGCTGAAGAGCAGACTACTGAAGCCTAAAACTTAGGGGCCCTATGCTCACTCTGTTGTCGCCAGCCAAGGTTAACCTCTTCTTGCGCGTCCTTGGGCGCCGAGAAGATGGTTACCATGAGCTGGCGTCACTGTTTCAAGCCATCGATATCTGCGACACTATCCGTCTAAAGGATGCCGATGCGGACGCTCTTACCTGTAGCGAGCCCACTCTTGCCTGCGATGGAAGTAATTTTGTTGCCACGGCACGCGATCTCTTCCGTCAGAAGACGGGAGTTAAGCAAGCGTTTAGCATACATATCGAGAAGCATATCCCCATGGAGGCCGGCTTGGGAGGAGGTAGCTCCAACGCCGCCACAACGCTGTGGGGACTCAATGAACTGTCGGGGCGCCCAGCAACGACTGATCAGCTGATAGAATGGGCCGCAGAGCTTGGCGCCGATATGGCGTTTTTCCTTTCGGAGGGTACAGCGTACTGCACGGGCTACGGACACGTTGTCTCGCCGGTTGATGCGCTTCCTCAGCAGTCGCTTTGGATAGTAAAACCACCCTATGGTCTACCTACGGGTGATGTGTACAAAGCCCTGTGTGTTTCCGCTTTGCCACAGCGCAACCCCAAGGAACACCTGAGCCACTGTTTAGGTGGGACCTTCGATCTCTTCAATGATCTTGAAGTCCCTGCCTTTAGCCTTAAACCAGAGCTGCTAGTCATCAAGTCACAACTTGAAGG
>JAJFMA010000014.1 GCA_021772415.1 Chlamydiota bacterium | reverse complement strand
ACCGCAGGAATTAGAGACGCAGTCGTTTTCGGGACACCCCTTCGAAGGCAAAACCTTCGTTCTAACAGGTACCCTAACGCAGTTTACACGCACCGACGCTGCCAAACAAATTAAGCAGCGCGGTGGTAAAGTGACTGGATCGGTAAGCAAAAAAACCGATTACGTCGTCGCCGGAGACAACGCCGGTTCCAAGCTCGAGAAAGCCGAAAAACTCGGTGTCGCTGTCCTTACTGAAGACGAGTTCTTGGCGATGTTGTGAACAAGCTTGTTCTAAAAGTTATCGCAGAGAAACAGAGGCGCGGAGAAGACCCGGCCCGCAGAGAGTGTCAAGAAACCTAGATATAGCTTAAATTGCCATGGATTTTCATGAGACCCAACGGGTCGTCTTATGATAGCCCCACCCGGTAGGGTGGGGTGAAGCATAGAAAATTCTGGAGCGCTGTAAGTGCGACATATGTACGCATTCATGTACTCACGGTTGGCCCTGCCATCCGGGCTCGGCATTTAGTAGGCATTCAATGGCCATGCGGGAAAGCGGTGCTTGTTGCTGTCGAGTTGCTGATTGGCTATAAATAGACGACGTTGGAAAGAGTCCAGAACCTATCCTTGGCCTAGTGACTCTGTAATAGTGCCATTTGTCTTTGGGGCTCTTAATGTTTCGTCTTGGTGTGGGCTTGGGACTCTCTTCCGCACGCACAAGCTTAAAGGTGAAACACATGGCCTGCATTCTTGCTCCGTGTGTTTCGCTGTTTGCCAGGGTGGAGACTGAACTGGTTTTTGTCTCTTCTGATTTATCTCCGCTTTCCGGGAACATCTGGTCGGGGCTTAGGTGAATGGGGTAAAACGGACTTGTATTGCTATAGTGCAGGGCCGGGCCAATGTGATTCGATGACGCACATGTTAGGCCAAAGGTATCGTCTAAGTAGGCAAATGGATCTAACCCGCTACCATCCACTTCTGACGAAGACCTTTCTGTGTCTAAAGTGGTGCTACCGTGAGTGTGCAAGGAAGGAGGGTAATGAAGGTGCCTACTGAGACCTTGTGTGCTATGTGCTGAGTCCATGTCTTTTCCAATTGTGTGTGTTACTAGCGGGCTGTGTCTTCCACAGATTCACAGCCCTACGAAATTTGGTTTATGGTTACCTTCCAAGGCTTGGATCGCATATCACCGTGTCACATAACGCAGGATCGGCTGGCCGTCCATTTATCCACTTCCCTTCATACAGGACCCTATCACAGTCATCAATGTAGCGGCCTGTGCCATGGGCCTTGCCGTCTTTGAATTGACCTTCATATTCGCTGCTGTCGTTGAATGTTACAGTGCCCTTTCCATGCCATAGGAGGTTTTTAAACTGTCCTTCATAGATGCATGAATTAACATCGTAATGGCAGAAACCCATCCCGAATTTCTGTCCGTTGACAAAAGCGCCAACGTGCAGGTTTCCTGCCGGGGAGGCCACAACGTCTCTATGGCATGGCATCGCTATTTGAACATCACTTTCGTATCTTTCATCGATACTATCGTTAAAATGGGTTCGTAGCCTTCCGCTTGTCGTCCAGGGGGGCGGAGCTGTGTACGGAGCCGGTCGGCAACGCCCGATGCTGCGTTCGCCGACGTACGCTGGTGATACCATTGAGGAGCTGCAAAGCTGCTGGCCTACATAAGGCCCGCTCTGCTGCGTGGTCGAAGGAGCATACTGCTCCGGCGCGAAAGGAACGAGCTCAAGTTTGCCTTCTGCTACTAACGCGTTTAACCGATGAGACGCTTCACGCAGTACCCTAACAGTGCCGGTATTCCCATCGAAGGATGTGTTGCCGTCGGTATGAGGTAATGATGGGGATCCTTCCTGACTACAAGGGGTTTTTACTGCGCTATTTGTGAAATAGTTGATGTCTGTTAACATGATTTTACCTGTTTTGGTTGTATGAATAAATAAGCCCTTATCGTGGGCGAATGAGTTATAGGCTTTTGGCACTCTCGATTGGGGGAGGAAGAGTAGCCTCTTGTGGCTCGAGCCATGCACCTAGATATTGACCATGCTGCCAAGTGCTTGTGGATACGGTTGCGCCGTCGGGGGCTTCGAGAGTCGCGGGACCGTGCAGTTTACGGGCGAAAAAGACGCCTTTTATCTTGTAGCCGTTCGGTGCAATTAGCGTACCGCGCCCATGCTCAAGTCCATTTAGAAACTGGCCAATATATGTGGTGCCACCCGGATACTTAATGCCTCCTTCACCCTCAAGTACACCGTTAATATAGTAACCACTTACGCGGGTGCCGTCGGCATGGATCAGAAACCCTGGGCCATGTTTAATTCCGTGTTGGAATACGCCCTCGAACACGTTGCCATAAGAATAGTGAATTGCACCCCTTCCATGTGCTAAACCCGCATCGAAGCTGCCCCGGTATAGACTGCCATCGGCAAAATGTGTGGCGCCTTCACCGTGTAGCTTGCCGTCGATAAATTCGCCAATCTGGGTTTCTCCTGAGGAGTACATCATGGTACCCTGGCCTGTCGCTCTATCGTTTATAAAAAAACCCTCATATGTGTCGCCGTTGGGATATCTTATGCATCCGTATCCCTGCTTTTGTCCCTCGAAAACGTCTCCGAAGTATGTTGAGCCATCTGTGTAAGTAATCTCGCTAGGCGACGGATCTCTATTTAACAAGGTGCTACTAGGCACACAACCTTGATACCCATACGGGTGGTGGTGAATCGTGTTCGTTTTATGTGTGCGAATAGGGCCATTAGCAGCGTCGATATCCCGTGCATGACTAGAATTCGAGGGGCAATCTTGCCGAGGTACCCAAAGGGTAAAATCATTGTCTGAATCTATCTTAGATATCCTATAGCCCGAAGGTTCGGGCTTTCGTCTCTTTGCATTTGATCTAGGCGTCACAACCGGAATTGGGGGCTTAGAACTATGGCTGGAGTCTTCAGGTGTTATCGCAGATGATGGGGCGGTAGCCAACAGAGGGCTTTGAAGCGGCATCGCCGTCGATATCTCACTGCGCTCTGGGCTGTGGTCGCCAGATACATCGCTGTTCAACCCACCGGGGAACAAGGTTGTGATAATATCGGTATCGTCCAATACGTGCTCCAAAAGGGGGCTGCATGATGGGCTAGAGCCTTCCCGAGAAGTGCACGAAAATTCCGGTGCTTGTAGAAAAGAACCTGAGGTGTTTAAGGGGTATTCCATGGCGTACTTTTTGTGGTTGCTTACTCTTAATAACGGTTTCTTGCGTTATCTGGTCCAAGAAATGTCCAGGTATTATATTCGGGGCGTTGTGCCGAATTATGAGCTAAATTTCCCATCGTTTTATGCTACTGTTGGCCGTGTCTACGCGTGATAAAACGTGCTGGATATTAACTTGAAAATTTATCAGCGACGCGAGTCGCAAGAAGCTTCATCAGTGCCGCTCCGAGTCCCTTCCATGCCACCATTGCGTGGCCGAAAATTTGGAACTGTCGCCATGTTTTGGGGGCGAAGGACTTGTGGCGGGATGGGTGCTTCCGGAGTCACGCGCTGGGGCTGTAGATATGGGTTGTGACGTGCATCCCCGCCTCTAGTATGGCGTATAGGGCCTGACGGCGTTCCAGGGGTAGGAACCCCGTCAGTAACCACGGCACCGGTTAGCTGTGTGGCTCTTGACATTTGTGGAACGCGTCGTGTTTCGACAGGATCTGGTTCGCCGAAGCTTGATCCCCAATATTGCATAGCGTCCCCAATCTCCCTAGGTATGGTGGGATCTGTAGGTACAGCTCTCTCAGATGCTGTGGGGTCGGAGGGTCTCGTGCTAGTTGGGCCGTCGCCTTCACTGAGCTCACTAGTTGCTAAGATCTCGTCGTAAGGAAAATAGCGGGGGGCAGAGTATGGATAAAAGAAGTTGTCCATAGTAAATTTATTACCTGGTTTGGTTGTTGATGTTGTAAGTGTATCGTTATTAAGTAGTATGTGTCAAGTGGCGTAATTACATTCTTATATATTTGATGTAATTAAGCCACCACGCCATACCAGCTCATCGTTGCAGCCATCGCGAGCAGAGCAACGAGTCGATAGCCGGTATCGAGAAGAAACAACACAATAGACCGACCGGAATAGAGCACATTGAGTATCCATGTGCTTGCGACAAAACCCGCCCACGCGAGCAGAGCAACCCAGAGGCCACCTAGCAGGTCGATACGCGACGTTTCTAACATGAAATACGCCAGCACATAGCCCATGACAATGGATGACAACCATGACGCCGGCATCGCACGGGTCTGGTTCTGTAGCTGCTGTTGGGTTAAGTGGGATTCACGTACCCACAGCTTCCCAAAGGTGAAGGGCGAATACCAGATCGCACCCACCAGCATGTAGACGATGGACGCTAGAAACACCGCCCAAAAACTTATCTGCCCAAAAATTTCCATCGCCGCTATCTCCCAAAGCATAATGTCTTAATTATATGCCATCGTAGGTGATGATCAAAAAAAAATATATGGAAAGCATAGGACGGGGACCCCCGTCCTACATGAGGGCGTAGATGTTGATGTCTTCTACGCGCCGCGTTTTTGTGAGCAGCCCATCATCAGGGCTAGGCCATCGTCGGTGAGTTTGCGTCCTCCCTTAGAGTCGATCTTGACCAATGTTACCCAAGTTTTGCTAGCGCTATCATATACCTGTGCTGGAATGTAGGGCATGGGGTGCGGGTTCTTTTCAAAGGGGTTTATGCCACCTTTGTCGTGATGCCACTTAAAGCCTTCAAGTCCCGTGCTCCAGAAGGTCATAGGGCGGCCTACGCCCATCAGCTCGGAAAACATCTTCGCTTGGAAATCAGCAACGTCACGGTAGGAAGCTCCTTGGCCGATTAGGAAATCTTCAAAGCTGCCAGGAGATTTTTTATGAAAGCTTCTCCACTCTCTGTCCATGTCTTTAATTCTTTGATCAAAGCCCACTACGAAGTCGTACGTCAGTCCAAGTTCATCGGTCGCAGTGATACCGTCGCCACTAAATTCTCTTGCTTTCTGATCCAAAGCCGGTCCTGATGCCCGTGAGTGTGAATTACGGTCTAGAGTGCTCTTGCAGTTACTTTGCGTCATCGTCCCTAGCATTCTGTCCATGAGGAACATCACCTGCAGCTCTTGGCCTTTGGCAAGCTTGGGATAGCCAAGCTCGCTTCTGAGACCAGTCTGGATTGCAAGTACGTGTGTGGCGACGCGTAATTTTGCATGCGCCTCACGAATGGCGGCTTCGGGCTGCGCGCCTTCAACATCGGAGAAATCCAGGGACTGCTCAAGAGCATGCATGGCCCGTGCGAGCGTTTTAAGCTCACCCGCGAGCGCCTTCTCTTCACGGCTATTTTCGGATTTCAGTTTTTTAATGCGTGCCTGTTCTGTATCGGATTTAGGGACAAGCTCGAACAAGCGTTCATTGGTAGCCCGGATTTGACGATTGAGATAAGAGACTTGCTGTTCCAAGCCTGGTCTCTTATCTACTTCGTCGTCACCAAGTAGACGTATCTGTTCCTTAACCGCTTCTCTATCTTCGATAAGACCAAGACGGCGTTCTTCAGTGTATTGGACATCTTCTTCATTATCCGGTGTGACGTCCCGGCCAATAGCTTCAAGCTCCATCAACTCAGCTTTCATCTCTCGAATGGCGTTGTGCCTAACATTGACGGCTTGTTGGGCCTCTTGATACGCTCCTCGTGCTTCTGTGAATTGATTCAGCCGCGATCTTTGGCCCTCACCAGGTGCAGGAAGGTTCATACGTGCGATGCCATCTCCAATTCCACTGAGATCCGCATTACCCAATGGCGTTGCTAGATCCTCGGCGAGCCATCCCATTTGGATGGCCATGCCGGTGACGTTGTTTTTGTGATTTTTGCCTTCTTCTCCAGGAACTGCTGTAAAGCCATTGAAGGTTCTGTTCAAATGCGACGCCACAGGCCCTTCCGGGATCAAGTTTTCGGGTATGCCTTCCGCGCGCAAGAAGTCTTGGAGGTGCACGTCGATGTAGTCGACCATGGCATGCTCACGCTCGATGAGCTTTTTTTCGCCCACAGTAGAAATACCAAATGCGTTGAGTTGATGGAAGCTGACACGAATCTTGGGAGGTCCTCCAAAATCTTTGCCTTCGTCTTCTTCAAGGCGCTGACGTTCTTGAATGCCCCAGCTTACCGCTGCCATGAACTGTTTGGCGCGCTTTTTGCTGTCCATGACGCCTGTCATGATAGAGATATGGCCCTTGTCATTGATGTGGACCATGACATTATTGAGGTCCGTCGAAACACCCGTAGCACGCTCCGCTGTAGGCACCACTGCGTTGTGATCGACCAGGATGTTACCCGCGCTATCAGAACGTATGGCCATGCAGTGCCAGCTGTTGCCGTCGCCAGCTTCGATATCTTCAATGCCTGCGCTGTAGGGCTTCATTTCGACGTGGGCTTCGGCCACCGTTGTTTTGTCTAGACGGGGCTTGCGTGCAAACTTGTTGCGTGCGCTTGCGATGCTTGACGCAGCGGGAAGTACAGCAGTGGTAATATCACTGTCATCGTCCGTGTGCGAGTACTTTGATGCTCCTGTGGAGTCGATGACTCCGCGTGTGTCGGATTGTATCATTTCGGCCGTTCGGAGCACATCTAGTTGGTCGTTGAGTTCTTGATACGCTTTGGCTTCTATTTTCTTTCGTTCAATGTATTTGCCTTTCCCGATGGCTTTTGCGACAAAGCGTGCGATGCTTCCGACAAGTCCCTTCTTAAGGATGAATGATTTGCGGGGGTCGTGTTCTGCGCTGTAGCCTAGAGATTTGAGACCCTTGTCTTTGGGGCGGGCGCGTGCTTGCATGCGCTCACTTACGCCCTTCATGTGTGCGCCCACATGTTGTCGTTCTCCGGCAATTTGCTCTTTAGTTTTGGGGCGGACTTTCTGCTGGCCCGGCATGACACCCGGTTGATCGTCGTCTGCTCCGACTTCAACTATCTCAGGATCAAAGTCAACAGACCCGCTTCGTTCGGAACTACCTCTTCTATTTAGCTCTTCCATAATAAGTTCACATTTTTAAAGTTCTTGTTAGTTAAATGAAGTATCAATGGTATTATATCAAATAAAATATTTAATTCAAAATATAGTTAACATTAGTTGAATATGGGTTGATTTGAGGTGTTTTGTTTGCCTCTAGCGTTTTTCATGAAATCGGGGTAGTGTGGCGCTAGAAGGAACAACTATATGGAGCCGCTATGAGTACGACATTACTGGTCATTTTGGGTATTTTGGCTGTACTAGCCTTTTGGTTGGTTGGTCTTTACAACGGCCTTGTTCGCTTGCGCAATCAGGTGAAGAATGCTTGGGGGCAGATCGATGTCCAGTTACAGAGACGCTATGATCTCATTCCCAACTTGATTGAAGCCGTTAAAGGCTACATGAAGCATGAGAAAGACACTCTCGATGCTGTGATCCAGGCGCGTAATGCGGCGCATCAGGCTCGCGAGAACATCTCTTCCACGGGAGTGCCTACTGGTGGGGAGAACATGAAAGAGTTGCTTGCTGCTGAAGCTGCTCTAAAGGGCTCGACCATGCAGATCTTTGCGTTGGCGGAAAGCTATCCGGATTTGAAGGCGAGCCAAAATATGCAGCAGCTTCAGGAGCAGCTCGCCACAACGGAGAACAAGGTCGCTTTCTCACGCCAGGCCTACAATGACTCCGTGATGCTCTACAACAATGCGCAGCAGGTCTTCCCTGCGGTCCTCGTCGCTGCGACTTTTGGCCATAGCGAATCAGACCTTTTCGAAGTTCAGGAAGAAGAAGCTCGTGTGGCGCCAAAAGTCTCATTTTAGGTAGGTCCTAGCTATGGCAGCGAATTTTTGGGAACTTCAGCGCAAGGCGAGAAGTCGCACTAAAGCCTATTTGACGGCTTTTGTGGTGATGACTCTCGGTGTCGCGGTAGGCTGTGAGCTAGTGATGCAGCACCTCGTTGACCCAAACTATGCGAACGGCGTTCCCATGGTCGGTTTGGTATTTGTGGGGGTGACCTTCGCTGTTGCAGGCTTCCAGTATTTGGCCTATCGCTCGCAGGGTGGAGCGTACGTTGCCGAAAGCTTGGGAGGCCGTCTGGTTGGGCCCGATGCCACAAACTTTAAGGAGCAGCAGCTCTACAACATCACCGAAGAGATCGCTTTGGCTAGCGGCATCCCCACGCCTCCTGTCTATATTATAGAGGCCAAGCAAATCAACGCCTTTGCTGCGGGGCTTACACGCGACAAAGCCGCCATCGCTATGACGCGTGGGGCTTTGGAGATGCTCGACCGCGAGGAGATTCAAGGCGTTGTCGCGCATGAGTTCGGGCATATATACAATGGCGACATGAAAATTAGCTTACACCTCGCTGCCATGCTGATGGGTTTCTTTTTTATCATGTACCTGGCTCTACGTACCCTGCACGGTGCTGCGTTTATTGGAGGAGGGCGCCGCAGCAACCAAAAAGGGGGAAACCCCGTGATCGTCGCGGTGCTGATTTTAGTCGTTGCAGGAGCTGTCACATGGTTTTTTGGAGCTTTGCTGCGGGCGATGGTAAGCCGGCAGCGTGAATATCTTGCCGACGCGTGTGCTATCCAGTTCACGCGTAACCCTGAAGGCATCGCAAACGCCCTGCGTAAAATCGGAGGTCTTCACGTCAAAAATGACATGCCTAAAGAAGGTATGGCCTATACCCACATGTACTTCGACCACCACCAAGCGTTTGGAGGATGGTTTGCCACACATCCTCCGTTGAAGAAGCGCATCTCCGCTATCGAAGGGCGCACATACATGCCTGACGAATGGAAACAGGATGTGGACTAGATGGACGGGATGGACGAAGTGGACGAGATGGACACTAGCGCTTGTTGCGTGTTGCTTTACGTGTGCGGTAAAGCCGCTCGGTAAATCCACCTTCGTTTAAAAATGCCTTTGATTGAGCATCTATCTGTCGATCGAGCAAAGTTGTACACACAGCCAGCAACACTAAAACGGCATTAGCTGCCAGTTCGGGTAGTGGCTCCTGAGTTCGTTGATGTAACTCTTTGACCCACAACGCGACTTGATCGGCATTACTACAACGGCGACGTACGAGTTCGTCACGTCTGGGATCATGGCTATCCCAAAGGGTAAACGATCCTTGTCGAAGAAAATCTTCGTAGTCGAGACGTAGTTCTTCAAGACTCGCTCGTGCTACATTAGTGAGTTTCAATTCCGTCTTTTTTGATGTACCGGAAGCTTGGCTTCCTTCAGCGATATTTTGGACACCTGAACGCGCAGCCTGTACCATTTGATCGCGAGTGCGGCTGAATCGGCTCACATAGCGTTCGCAGAATCGCACCGTGATGTCGAAGATCAAACGGGCAAGTTGAAAACTCTTTAAACGTCGATAGCCCCCATGTTGGGGTAACAATTTGTCCATCTCGTCCATCCCGTCCACTTCGTCCATCTCGTCCATGATTTTGTAGATCTAAACACAGTATCACTTAAAGGAATTATTTTGTCCTTTGGGTCCTTTGAGTCCATCCTGTCCATTCCCCCTATCACGGCCCTCACATGCTCCACGGCATCTTTTGGAATCCCTGCGCGCTCGTAAAGCGTGTTGGACGGCAGTGTTGCTTGCTGACGTAATGTATGCAACACCACGGGTAAATCCGCCGCCTTGGTGATCCTTGGTGTAATCCCCGCATCGATGGCAAAATTACTAAAAGAGGACTCTGGCGTGTCCACATGCACTACTTTCTTGCCGGCAAATAGCGCTTGTACGCCTACAGTGGACTGGTGCACAGCCACAACGTCTGCTGCGGCTACCAAAGCGATAGTTCCTGGGCATTTCTGCACCACACGTACCTTTTCCAATCCGTGCTTGTTTAACATGCTGCGCTCAAAATCTCCCGACACTTTGGGATGCAGTTGCACGACTACCTGCCAACCAGTTAACTCCTTCAAGCCCATCGCAAGCAGTTCGAAGGCTTCGGGGTAGTTGCCACCATAGCCACCACAAAAGACAAGAAGGGGATCCCTACTTAAACATAGCCCACGGCGGATGGCCGCGCGATCTATCTGTGTGATTTTGTGCTGCCAATCGCCTAGCGTAGGCTGCCCGACAACAGCGGTCTTCACAGTGAAGGATTCGGCTATGGCTTCCGATGGCACCATCATCACATCGACATGAGGTTCCATCCGTCGTACCACGGCTCCTAGCGCGAAGCCATCGACGCCAACGTGCGGGTTGTCGTAGTAGCCGAGGACTCGTGAGCCCTTCGCTTTGAACGCTGCTGCCAACTGTCTTTGCACTTCCGATACCACGCCAGTAACTACAGTGTCGGCACTTAAGTTCGTCGACACTTTAGTAATCTCGTCTTTTTCCAAAGCGGCTTCTCGTTGCCAGCACTGCTTGTCGACACATGGCGTGATGCCTAGATCGCTATTCAGGTCCACTACTGTTCCACTGTGTACGCATTGTGGGTCGAGCACTTCACGTGCTGTCCCCATGACAAGTACGGCGTACTTGGTATCCCGCATTTCCTTCATTACTGGCGTCAGCGCATGGGTTTCTCCCGCGTCATACAGCACGAAGAGGACGGGGAAATGTTCGGCACAAGCAAGAGCGTGAGCCAAGCAAAACAGAAGACAAAGAAGCAGACGTTGGGTTTTTGGTATCATCGGACTATATGTATGGATTTCCGGAATGCGAAGATTTTAGCGCACTCCCTTTTTCTATGCGAGCGGCGACATCGAAGTCTACCAGCGCGTCAATCGTACGGTTACGAGGCGCACCTATTTCATGCTGGAGCTGTGCCGAAGCTTTTGGAAGAATACTGTCGAGCTTTCTTGTGAGCCAGCTGCCTTCGTGATTTCCGAGGTGCTCGTTGGCCTGCTTTAAGCAAAATTCAACAGCATCAGCCATGGAGTAGTCTAGTACGGACTTGGCGTGTTTTTGCACCAGTCTTGTGATCCATGGCTTGATCCAGCCTTCGGCGCGGCTAGCGATTTTACTTGCCACACCCATGAATATCCGACCCATGGTAGATGTCTCACTAGGCAGTGTTCCCTGCCCTGACTCAAAAAGCTCCATCCCCGCTTCAACTAGTTTTCTGATGACAGCATCGTTTAGCAGTGTGCGATCACGAATGTGCTCAATCTTTTGCCCTAGCAGCGCCTCACGTACCTCGTCATTGTCGTGGATTTTGTGCCTTCGAAGTTCTGTGAGGACTATCTTAATGAGGTTGAAGGCAAGGCTTTTGGTGAGGGCCTTGTTCTGAAGGCTTGCGTGCGCAGTGAGCGCCATGCCGACGATCATCTCCTTGAGCCCAGCGATCCCTGGGAGTTTGGAGTTGTCTAAGAAATAGCTTAGTGAATGATGAATGAGTTTCTTCGACTGCTGGTAAAGGTGGTTGGACGCGGAGAGCTTTGCCCGTTTTAGTCGTGCGAGCTCTGTATGGTACGCCGCCCAGTGGGGATTAAAGATGTCGGCACCTAGTCTTTCCTTCCACCGCATTTCGATCTTTTTGATAAGTAGACCGTTGATGAAGGCCGGAGTAAGAAATCGATCGAGCTTTTTCGCGATAGATGGAATCATAAGACGTAGTATCTGCTTGGAGTGGCCTCCCATCTGTGCTTCTGTTTCGAAGGCCATCCCGGGATTTTGTTCACAGAACTCTCTATAGTGCTCATAGAGCTCGGGCAGGCCAAGTTTTAGTACTAAACGAGCAGCTTCGGGCTCCCCAAGGAGCGCTAGCACATCGGGGATGACGTCATGCATCCAAAACTCGAAATCACGCGTTTCAGAGCCATCTATAGCAATACACGAGTGCAAAGCCGCTGAAGTCCCCATGCTAGCTTGGTGGAAGGCATTCAACTGCTCGGCGCAGGTTATGACCTCCCTTGTATCAATTGCTTTTTGTAATTCAAAGTAGGCAAGAAGATGCTGCTTGATCAGGATGACGCAGGGAACGGTTATATTGGGGAGCTTCTGCTGTAACAATACTGTTAGCACGCGCTCGAGAGCTCTCGAGACAAAGTCCTGCCCATTACCCACCAGCACTTGGGTGAGGGTGCTCGCGTGCTCTAGGAGCGCATCTTCCCCTTTGTACAAAAGCGCAGCGGTCTCTGGAGTCGGGTGACCAACGGGCATGAGGTAGCTGCGGAAAAATGCCTGTAGAGTACGGCGTGGAAGATGTCCTTTCAATGCCATGCCCACATTTTTCGTTGTGTCCGTGATGTGGTGGCGGATGGATTTCTCGGATGGGCCTCCAGATGCGTCCTCCAAAGCAAGATGGGTATCACTAAGAATTGGGGCAATGTCATTTAGACCTAGCTCTTCATTGCTTGGAGCGTCTTTGGGATCGGCAGCGAACTGCTGAATGCCGCGTAGCTCGCGTTGGATAAGAGAGAACACAGTGTCAACGGTGTTGCCAACGACACCGACGACCTCTTCGAGGCGTAGCTTGCTTTCAGCGTGCTGGCGCTCATTAAGGAGATCGCGCGTTTTAAATAGGCGCTTCTTTTGCGGAATTTCTAAGCCCTGACAAGCGAGAACATACTGTTCACTAAAGTCCTCATCTAGCTTGCCCTTCCAGTGCTTCTGGCCAATATCGAGAAGTCTCTGCTCAAGTTCTTGTTCAAGATGCTCGGAACGTATGCGACGCTCGTACTCTCGAATTCTGTTGGTCGAAAGCCATGTAAGAAACTGTGTTACGGGTTGTATGACCACTTGTGAGACCAAACCTACAGCAGTGTTGGCCATCGTGGGATGTGAGACTTCATCTAGGGGAAAGTCCTTCGGTAGCTTACGTTGTAGCGTCTGCTGGATCACAGGGTGACATAGAACTCCCATGAAGGAGCTAGTAATTCTGACGACCGTTCCCGAAAGACCGTTAGGGAACTGTACCGGGATAGGCTCCTTGAATTTAGGACGTATCCGGGGCTTAGGAGCGTTAGGGAACTCCATCTGGGGTACCGGATCAACGTCACCTATGTGGTGCGCCAGCTCCTGGGCTTTGATCCATCCTTCAAAGCATTGCCCTACCTGCTCCTCATCCAGCTTCCCGATGTCGATGACTTCCTCTCCGGCTAACCAGCCGCTCTCTAGCGGTGATGGAGACTCATCGGAGTCGCTGCGAGTGACTATCACCACGAAGTCGTCAGTGCCAGACCCACTACCAGAAGCGCTGTCATCGTCGATAGCTTTTTTACTTCTTGGGCTTTCCATCTCCACCTCCCCTTGGTGAATGCGGGTACCGTTACCTTATCGAATTTTCTATTTGTGTCCACGTCGTCTATGGAATACTGGCTGTGAATGCCAAGTGAGACTGCATAACCCATTTAAAATCAGAAGGACGCAGAGGTGCAGACTCGACTTTGGACATTTTTATCATAAGAAGAAGTAGGTTAATATCTTGGGTTATTCAATCAACGAATGATTGTCTGAAATGCTATCTCATCTCCCAGAGCATGCTCTCATGAGGCCCGAAGGGCCAGCTTATGATAGCCCCACCCGTGAGGGTGGGGTGCGATATCTAATCACGCTGAGCCCTCTCGGGGCGACTTGTGGCCCCAACTCATGGATCCAGAGAAGAAGACGCTTCCTTCTCCAATCGCTTTGGGTAGAATGCTATGTACCGCCTTAATCCATTGGAGCCATAGGCCGCCCCGCTAGGGGCTCAGGGTGCTTTTTTGCTTCACCCCACCCTTTCGGGTAGGGCTACAATGAGTCGTCCCTCCGGGCCTCATGAGGGAAGTTTGAGTGCCTTAGAGAGTCACGTATAGATTGAGCGACCTAATATACTAACCTGCTGTGTTTTATGGCAAAATTGTCGAAAGTCGAGATAGAGCTCTACAACTCTGTGCCTCGGTGGTGAGTCTTCCGACTGGGGGTCGTAATGACCTTCAACCTTTATGAGCTGTCG
>JAJFMA010000130.1 GCA_021772415.1 Chlamydiota bacterium | reverse complement strand
TTGCGGTGGGGGTTCTGGTGGAGCATGTGGCGCAGAGCCTGCTCAACCATTTCTTCGGTGACAGAAGCATTCAGAAGCCGGCAGTGGGCACTGAGCCTGTTGATGGCGCCTTCCAGCTGGCGCACGTTACAGCAGACGTGCTCGGCGACAAAGAATGCAACCTCTGTAGGGATGCTCATGCCTTTAAGTTCAGCCTTGTGCTGAAGGATCGCGACACGTGTCTCAAGATCGGGAGCATCCAAGTGGGCTACAAGGCCCCACTCCATACGTGCAACGAGGCGCTCGGAGAGTTTTAGCTCCGAAGGAGGCTTGTCGCTGGTGATGACGATCTGCTTATTCTGGTTAATAAGGGCTTCAAACGTATTACAGAACTCTTCTTCAAAGTTCTGTCTGTTTTGTAAAAATTGGATGTCGTCTACAAGAAGGACATCGACGTTTTTACGATAGAAACGCTTCATGCGGTCGACGGACTTATTACGCAGGCTGTCAACAAGGTCGTTGATGAAGGCTTCACTAGTGATGCACTGGACACACACGTTAGGGTGGTGCTCGGTAAGGTAGTGACCAATGCTATGGAGCAGGTGAGTTTTCCCCAGTCCTACACCACCGTGAATAAAGAGTGGGTTGTAGGATTGGCCAGGACGTGCCGCGACACCTAAGGCAGCGGATTTAACAAATTGGTTGCTAGGGCCTTCAATGAACGTAGTGAAGCGGTAGCTGCCATTAAGGGGTTGTGGCGAGGACGTTCCGTCGGGCTGGGGGCGGTGTGTGGCCTTTACCTTCTGCTTGCTGTTTGTGCTTTTGGCTTTGCTTCTCTTGGCGATGCTGAATTCAAGTGCTAGGGTGCCATCTTCACGTACGGGAAGGAAGGACTTTAACTCAGTACCATAGTTTGAAAGAACATACTCTTTAACGAAGATATTGGGAATTTCTAACGTAACAACTTCGTCGGTTGATTCTAGCACTTTGATAGGTGCTAGCCAATTACCGAAAGCTGCCGAGGAGCAGTGTTGTTTAGCGTATTCTAGAAACTGATTCCAGGCGTCTCGAGCATCGCTAGTTAGCATGTATGCGGACCTTTAAAAGTTATGAACAACGTTTCCACAGGGCAGTCTGAGGGTGTTTCGAGACAAACTCTAGCACGGGTTTTGAAACGCTGCAAGCAAATTTTGCGCGTCGAATCGACGGTTTTCGGTAAGCTGCTAAGAACCAGTATGGCTTGATGGAAAAAAGCTTTTTCCGCGTTAAGGCACTGGGAGGGGGCTGTGTCTAAGTATCTCATAATTAACTAAATACGGGTTATTTGTGCGCAAAATGTTGGCGTTTAGAAGCCAAGCAAAATCGAGGCGTCTATTTATGTAAGATCGTTGCGATCGAGAAATAACAAAGATTTTATGTATGGGTGCGAACGCGTCACAACCAGCTCTGATGCCCTTGTGAAGGCATTTGATGTGGAGCAGCGAACTTTGAGATCGTTCAGAGATATCTCTAAACCAATATCGCTTGGTAGCACCACTGTGGGTGTGGTATTGCCTTCAGGTGAAGCAAGTTCGCTGCGTAGTTTTTGTACAACCTCTAAACGGATGTCTCCCTGTCGCCCTGCAAACTCGGAGCATAGCGCGATCTTAGGTGTGACCTCTTCGAGTAGTGATAATGTTCCAAAATACCCGAGGCTGTCATAGTTGTAGCGTACCTTGCTGTAGTCCTCTGTAGAGGTGCCTTCAAAGGCTGCTAGCAACACATCTGTACCCGAAAGGTTGTCAGCAAGGATTGGCGACCAGGCCGCTCCGGAACTATATCCGATCTTTGTTGTTCCCTCCGTTCCCTGTAGGTCGAGCCGTAACCCAAGGGCTTCGACACCACGACCACTTGTTTCTGCGTGCGCCTGTGACGTCACTGGGAAATAGTTGAGGGTAATGCTGTCACTTAGGGAAATGGCCTCGGCTTCGGGAGAGTCGAGATATAGTTCTAAACAATGGACCGTATGGCGTTCTTGCTTGTAGTGCGGCTTAAGCGCTGGAGCAAGCTGCTGGTAAGCCCCTTGGTTGACGTAGTAGTTGATGACATGAACGTCATTGTGAACCCCATTAACGCGGGCATTGAGGTCATAGATGGCTTCGACGTCGGCCCAACTCGGTAGATCGCTGCGCGTGACGATGACGTGGTTGATGTCACGGATGTGGCCACCATGCTGGTGGAAAGCTTCCAAGAAATTTCTGCCAGGGTTTACGGCAATCCCCTGGTGATTCCAACGTAGGAAGTAGCCTCCGGACGTCGTATGGGCCTCGGCGCTCCACACCCGTTGGGAGGATGCGCTGTCGCGAGCGTCAAGGGCGCCACTGCGGTGCCAGCCGTGTAGTACCAACAAACGTCGCTCGAAAATATTACTGTCGCCGTTGTACTGGTTTAAGTACTCGATCAGGGTTTGGCGCTGCTCTTGGTGATGCCCCTCAATACGCGCGTCGAGGGATGTACTTCCTGTAGCAGGTAGTGGCGCTTGTGATCTTGGCACAGCAGCAGTCGTAGCTACAGGTGCGGGAGCCGCAGGAGCGGAGTACTGTGGCGAGGAAGGAGGCTCGGAAAAAATTTGGTGGAGCTCATCGAATTCTTCAGATTGTAAAGACACCATAGATAGGTCGTCGTCATTGTATACTACGTCGTCGTCATCGTCAGAGGATTCTTGCAGTGCCGGAAGCAGCTCGTTGAGGGCAGGATCGTTGGGATTTTGAGCATGTGCCTTTTGGGCAAAGGCTAGCCCTTTCCCCGATTGCCCCTGTTCCTCGCACAAAAAGGCACAGGCACGGTGGCAGAAAAAATGAAACGCGGGCAGCTCTTTAGCTTGCAGATAGTGCTTAAGGGCTACTTTGTAGCGCCCCTGATAAAACGCGAGTTCCCCACGGTAAAAGTCGTGTTCCGGGCCCGCTTGCCCACTCGATGCAATATGCTGCTCAATCAACTGCAGCAACGCAGACTGGTCGTCGTAGAGGCGCGTCACTTCCTCGAGATAACGGTCTAAAGTAGAGGTTTCTTGTAGCATCGTCACTCCTTAAAACCCGGTTGGAGACCTAATCCTCTCACTGCTAGCCTAGTGGAGCGCTCGAGGAACAAAATGAAACAGGGCGTCCGCAAGAATAGCAGCATTCGGCATTTCCTGGCAAAACGCTCCAACTGGGTGTTGTTCCAACAATCGAGAGAACTTGTGCACGCCCGGCCTCTTTCGCATGGGTAAAACGGAAAACTCACCACCGAGCCCACAGAGAGCACAGAGAAGCCTTGAATGTTGGAGTCTCGCTAGACCTACATGAAAAGATTTGACAGCTGAGCTTGCGCAGCCAGCGTAGCTAAGCTAACGCAAAGATAACCTTAACCTCTTGGCGTCTTAGCGTCTTTGCCTCTTTGCGTTTACCCTTTCGCATCACCGACACAGGCCTAATGTTTGGCTGCAGTGTTAACTACATTTTTTCGTCGTAATGTAATGCCTGCCCAGCTCCTTTTGCATGGGTACAACAGAAAACTCACCACCGAGCCCACAGAGAAACCTTGAATGCTGGAGTTTCGCTAAATTTACATGAAAAGAAACGCAAAGACGCTAAGAATCAGAGGCGCAAAGATAACCTTAACCTCTTTGCGTTTACCTTTTCGCATCACCTACACAGGCCTAGTGTTTGGCTGCAGTGTTAATTACATTCTCTCATCGTAATACAATGCCCGTCCGGCCCCTTTTGCATGGGTAAAACGGAAAACTAACCACCGAGCCCACAGAGAAGCCTTGAATGCTGGAGTCTCGTTAGACTTACATGAAAAAAAAGCCAAGACGCTAAGAATCAAAGGCGCAAAGATAACCTTAACCTCTTTGCGCCTCTGCGTCTTTGCCTCTTTGCGTTTACCTTTTCGCATCACCTACACAGGCCTAATGTTTGGCTGCAGTGTTAATTACATTCTGTCATCGTAATGTAACAACGCCTGCCCGGCCCCTTTTGCATGGGTAAAACGGAAAACTCACCACCGAGCCCACAGAGAGCACAGAGAAACCTTGAATATTGGAGTCTCGCTAGACTTACATGAAAAGAAGCGCGAAGA